>JASBVX010000005.1 GCA_029960865.1 Bacillota bacterium
TTCCGGAAAGCGCCCGTCGCGTCCTCTGCGACCCCCAGGTGGAGGCAGCCGTCCTGGAGACGGCCCGGGGCGGCATCCTGAAAGGAGGTCTCGCCTTCGATCGGTGCCGCCTCAGCCTCTTTACGGGTATAGGCCGGGATCACCTGGGGCAGGATGGGCTCCATACTCTCGAAGATCTTCTCTGGGTCAAAAGCCTGCTGGCCGATGTGGTCGAAGAAGAAGGATGGCTCGTCCTGCGGGATGATGATCCCCTCCTGCAGGAGATGGAGGAGAGACAGCGGAGAAAGAGGAGGATCGCCCGCTTCGGCCTAGCCGACCACCCTCGGCGGCCTCTTCCCGACCTTTATGTGGGGGCGAAGGAACACCGCCTCCTCCTCATCCGGGAAGGGCGGGCCCAGGATCTCTGCTCTCTGGCGGACCTTCCCCTCCTCGGGGAACGGCCCCCTTCCTTTCAGATCCGCAACGTGGCGGGGGCCCTGGCCGGAGCTCTGGCTCTGGGTGTGAGCCTGGATGAAGCTCTGGCGGGGCTCTTCTCTTTCACGCCCACCATGAACGAAGGCCGTTTTCAGCGGCGCCTCTGGCAGGGAGTCCACATCCTCCTGGATTACGGCCATAACCCCGATGCCTGGCAGGAGGTCCTGGTCCATCTGGCGGCCGAGAACCTGGGCCAGATATGGGGGGTTATCGGGGTCCCCGGCGATCGGGGGGAGGATTGGATCCGGGAGGCGGGAGCCCTGGCGGCCCGGTACTGCCATCGCCTGGTCATCAAAGAAGATGCCGATCCCAGGGGAAGGCCCCGGGGGGCGACGGCTCGCCTCTTGGCGGAAGGAGCACTGAAGGCAGGTTACCCGCCCTCCTCCCTGACCGTCCTCCTGGATGAGGGGGAAGCTTTTCGTTGGGCCCTTCACCGGGCCCGGCCGGGCGATAGGGTCGTTCTGTTCTACGAAACCTTGGAGCCCCACCTGGCCTTTCTGGAAGGACTTCCTTTGCCGCTTCCTGTCCCTGCTTTCTCCACGCCCCTCTGACAGGAGGAAGGAGGGAGGGGGAAGTCGAAGGAGAAGGCATCGTGCAAACCAGAACGCAGGATGCCGTGCGGGTGTTGGCCCCCGCCAAGATCAACCTCGCCCTGGCGGTAGGACCCCTGGAGGAGGACGGCTACCACCGGGTGGCCACCGTCATGGCTACCGTCAGTCTTTCCGACCGGCTGTTGCTGGCGCCCGCCCAGCAGCATGCCTTGGCGGTGGAGGGCCCCTTCGGGCCGGGGCTCCCCGCAGGGGAAGAAAATCTGGTCATGAAGGCCCTGCGCCTCTTTGAAGAAACCTTCGGCCTCCCGGAAGGCTGGGATGGGGTGGCCATGACCCTGCATAAGGAACTGCCGTGGGAAGCCGGCTTCGGCAGCGGTTCCAGCGATGCGGCGGCCCTCTTGAGGGCCCTGGCCTTTTTGCAGGGGTCTGAGGCGCCCGCCCAGGACCAACTTCTGGCGCTGGCCGCCCGGCTGGGAAGCGATGTGCCGGGCCTATTTCTGGGAGGTATGGTGGAAGGGTTAGGGCGGGGAGAACAGGTGAAACCGCTGAAGGCGTCCCCTCCCCTGCCGGTGGTTCTGGTAGCTCCGCCCTTTCGCCTTTCGGCCCGGGAGGTGTATGCTGCCTGGGAGGCGCTTCAGGGGACGGCCCTCTCCCATCCCCGGGAACGGCCGGAATGGCTGAGGTTCATTGAGGAAGTGCGACGGCAGTCGTGGGATGACGCCTGGCCCCTTTGTTTCAACGATCTGGAACCGGTGGTGCGTCACCTCCTCCCCGAACTGGATCCGTTCCTGGCCCTCCTGGAAAATGAGACGGTGTTGGCCTTCGGGGTGGCGGGCAGCGGTCCCGGCCTCTTCGCCCTCCTGGAAGAAGGAGCGGCCGCCGGCCGGGTGGCGGCCCGGGCCAGGCAGATGGGGGCCTGGGCGCAAACGGGACAGCTTTTGCCGGCCCACCGGCCGCCGGAGCGGCGTCCCGGGCTCAAAAGGGGGCGGTGACGTGTTGGGTTTCATCGTTCTGGCAGGTCGAAAGAATCAAGGAATTTTGCGGGAAGTCAGCGATGTGGGCTGGGAGGCTCTGATTCCTTTTTCGGGACGGCCCATGGTGTGGTATGTGCTTCAGGCCATCGGCCAGGTGCAAGAAGGGAACCCGTTGGTGGTGGTGGGCCCCTCCTTTGCCCTGTACGGGAATCCTCCCTGCCGGAACTGCACCTTTCTGGAGCCGAAAGAATCCCTTCTAGAGAACATTGAAGCCGGCCTGGAAGCCCTTCCCGGGGTGGATGAGGTGGTGGTGGCCACCAGCGATATTCCCCTCATCCAGGGGGAAGACATCGCCGAATTCATCAGGCGATGCCGGGAACTGGGCGTGGACGTGTGTTATCCCATCGTCAGACAGGAACACTGCGAGGCTCTTTTGACGACCCCCCGCACCTATGTTCGCCTGCGGGAAGGAAGGTTCAGCGGCGGCAATCTCTTTTACTTCCGGCGCGAAGCCCTGCGTCGGGTCTGGCCTTTCCTTTCCCATGTCTACCGCTTGCGCAAAAAGCCGCTGAAGCTGGCGCCTCTTTTCGGATGGAGTTTGATCTTCAAGGCGCTGCTGGGAACCCTGCGCATCCGGGACGTGGAAAAGAAAGCCTACCGTCTCACCGGGCTGAATGCCCGGGCCATTCCCACGGAGAGGGCGGCCATCGCGGTGGATGTGGATAAGCCGGAAGATTATTACGCGGCAGAACGGTGGCTTTCCAACAGCGGCCGCTTCCCCCTCGAATATCCCACCTTGCGCCGCTACCAGCTCATTAGGGGCGACAAACCCTGATGAAACGAGGGGAACGGTTTGCCCTCTGGACGCAAAGGCTAGTGTCGGAGCCGGGCCGGAGGTTTTCCCTCGATGACCTGAGGTCGCCCGTAGGCACCCCCAAATCCACCATCAGCGGAGATCTGGCCGACCTGAAGCGGTTTTTTGCCGAGGAGGGCATCGGCCAGGTGGAAACCTGGGCCGGGGCGGCAGGGGGGGTCCGTTTCCGGCCCCTGCGCTCGCCGGAGGTGCTCCGCCGGTGGGCCGAAGAGCTGAGAGAAGAGCTTTCTGAGGAAAACCGCGTGCTGCCGGGGGGACTCCTCTACCTGCAGGATATTCTTTTCGATCCCTTCTGGGCCCAGCGCATTGGCGAGATATTGGCCTCGTGGTTTGCTCCCCGCGACCCGCAATATGTTCTGACGGTGGAGACCCGGGGGGTCCCTCCGGCCCTCTTTGCGGCCCGGGCGTTGGGAGTGAAGATGGTCCTGGCGCGGCGCACCAGCCGACCGGCGGAAGGTCCGGCCGTCTACATCCACTACCGAAGCCAGAGCTCCGACCGGCTCCAGACCATGAGTTTGGCCCGGCGGGCTTTGCCTCCGGGTTCCCGGGTGCTCATCGTCGATGATTTCATGAGGGGAGGGGGAACCCTCCGGGGCATGGAGCAGCTGTTGGAGGAGTTCTCCTGCCAGGTGGCAGGCAGGGGCGTCGTACTGGCGACGGCGATCCCCGAAGAGAAAGCGGTCCGCGATTTTGCTTCCATCCTGTGGTTGGAGGAAGTGCGGGAGGGTTTCCAGCCCAGGCTCCGCCTGGGTCATCCTTCGGGAGAAGGGGACGAGAAGCTATGGTGAGCCTAAAAGACATCGAAAGGGCCTGGGAGTCGGTTCAGCCCATCATCCGGGCTACCCCCCTGCGCCACATTCACTCTCTGGACCGGGTGGCGGGGCGCCACCTCCTCTTGAAGATGGAAAACGAACAGCGGACGGGTTCCTTCAAGATCCGAGGGGCGTATCACAAGATTTGCCGTCTTTCTCCCGAGGAAAAGGCGCGGGGGGTGGTGGCCGCTTCGGCAGGGAACCATGCCCAGGGGGTGGCCTTGGCCGCTCGGGAGCTGGGGACCAAAGCCACCATCGTCATGCCGCTTTTGGCTTCCATTCCCAAGGTGATGGCCACCCGCGACTACGGCGCGCAGGCCGTCTTACACGGGGAAACCTATGACGAGGCATACCAGAAGGCGCTGGAGCTTCAGCAGGAGCACGGCTATACCTTTGTCCACGCCTTCGATGACCCCCACATCATAGCGGGTCAGGGGACGGTAGGGCTGGAGATTCTACAGGAAGCGCCCCAAGTGGAAGTGGTGGTGGTGCCCATTGGCGGGGGCGGGCTCATCTCCGGCATTGCCACCGCCATCAAAGAAAAGAACCCCGGGGTGAAGGTTATCGGGGTGCAGGCCCGGGGGGCGCCTGCCATCTACCGGTCCCTCCAGGAGGGCCGCCCTGTCCAACTTACTCAGGTGCGGACCATCGCCGACGGCCTGGCCATCAAGAAGCCTTCCAGCACCACCCTGGACATCATTGGCCGCTATGTGGACGATGTGGTCCTGGTGGAGGAAGAGCAGATCGCCCGGGCCATGATTCTCCTGGCGGAGCGGGGCAAGGCCATCGTGGAAGGAGCCGGAGCCGCAGCCCTGGCAGCAGTCCTGGCGGGCGAGGTCCCGGCGGCGGCCACCACGGCGGTGCTGGTCAGTGGGGGCAACGTGGACCTTGTCCAGATGGCCCGCATCATCGACCATGGACTGGCTCAAGAAGGCCGCTATCTCCCTTTGGTCACCATCCTTCCCGACCGGCCCGGCGCCCTTAAGGACTTTCTCTCGTATGTGGCGCAGGCGGGCGCCAACGTCATCGGCGTGGAGCATCGCCGGCTTCAGGCGGGGCTGGCCTTGGGCGAGGCTGTGGTGAACCTGGTCCTGGAAACCCGGGATCGGGCCCATGCGGAAGACGTTTTGCGGTTCCTCCATCAGGCGGGCTATCGAGTCCGGGAAGAAAGTTTTCGCCTGGAAGGATTTGGTAATAGCCCTGGCGAATAACCCTGGGTACCGCGGAAGTTCCGGCCTTTCCGCCATGGAGGAAAGGCCCAAGGAGGAGCTCAGGGTTGGAAGTGACCGATATCCGGTTCCGGCGTTCCAATCGCAACGGCCGTGTGCTGGCGTTGGCATCCCTCACCTTCGACGATTGTTTCGTGGTCCACGATGTGCGGATCATCGATGGCGCCCATGGTCCTTTCATCTCCATGCCGGCCCGGCGGACCGCTGCGGGGGACTACCTGGATACCGCCCACCCCATCACGGCGGAATACCGCCAGACGATCCAGGAGATCGTCCTGGAAGCTTACGAGGATTGGCGAGCCCAGCAGGTTCCCGGTGAAGGAAAAGCGACCTCATAGCTCAGGCGGCCGGTGCAGCAGTTGAGCCACGCGCCACCAGGCGGCGATCCCGGCAAAGGAGCCAGCCAGGCCCATGGCCAGGGCAGCTCCTTTGATGCCAAGGCCCAGGGACGTGAGAAGGAAGAGAAAGCCCACCCGTGTCACGGTGCTGAGGGCCATGATAACGACGGTGTCCCGGGTGCAGCCCAGCCCATTCAAGATGCTGGACCCGGTAGCGAAGAGATAGAGAAAAGGCGCCAGCGGGGCCAAGGTTTGCAGAAGGGGTGCCACCGAGGCGCTTCCATAGAGAAGGCGGGCCACTTCCTGGGGAAAAAAGAGGAGGAGAAGGGCCATTCCCCCGCCGACGCCCAGGGTGAGGGCCAGGGCCAGCAGGGTGCGCTGGTAGAGCTCCTTGCGCTGGCGGCGGGCGGCCGCTTCGGCGATCTCAGGGATGAGGGTCTGGGCCAAGGGCTGGATCAGGACGGTGCCCAGGTAGACGATGGGCAGGGCCATGCCCACCAGTTCCCCAAAGGACCGGGTGGCGTCCAGCGATTCGACCCCCGTCTGGCGCAGGCGCAAGGGGATCAGGACAGCATCCAGGGTGTTGTTGACGGAAGAAAGGACGTGGGCCAGGGCTACCGGGAAGGAAAGGGTCAGGAGGGTTCGGGAGAGATGGGGGGGAGGAGAGGGGGAGGGACGGGTGCTGTGCACAAAGGGTCGGGCCAGCAAGAGGAGCAGTCCCAGCCCCACCCACTCCCCCAGGGCCGTCGACCCGGTGGCCCAAGCCGCCAGCTGAACGTGGGTGAAGGGGAGGGAGAGGCTCAGAAGGAGGAGCACCGCTCCCACCCGCACGATCTGTTCCGTCACCTGGCTGAGGGCGATGGGAAAGGTAGCCTCATGGCCTAAGAGAAAGCCCCGGTACACGGAGGAGAAACCGTTGGCCACCAGGGCCGGCAGGAGGGCCAGGAGGGGCAAAAGGATCCGGGTGTCCTGGATGACGTAGGTGGCCAGGGCGGGTGCCAGGAGAAGGAGGAGCAGGCTGGCCACAAGGACGGCAGGCAAGACGATCTTGAGGCCGGCCCGGCGGACATCCCCGGCGCGGTGCGGATCTTTCAGGGCCAAGGCTTCGGCCGTCATTTTGGCGATGCCTGTGGTGAGGCCCAAGGTGCCGAGGGTTAAAAAGAGAAGAAAAACGGGATAGACCTGCTGTACCAGGCCTACCCCTTCCGCTCCCAGGGCCCGCACCAGGGCCACCCGATACACGAATCCGAGGATCCGGTTGATGGCACCGGCGCTGAAGAGGACAAAGGCCGCCCGCAAAAGGCGCGACCGGACCAGCCGCCGGCTGAAGGATTTCACCGCCACCGCCCCATCGTCGGTCGTAGATCTATGAGGATTTCCATAGTAGAATGCAAGGCGCAGGGGGATGACCTGTGGCAGGTCGCGGGGGCGTCATCCTGGCCGCCGGGTTGGGTACGCGGATGAGGAGCAGGCTGCCGAAAGTGCTGCATACCGTGGGAGGGCGTCCCATGGTGGCCCGGGCAGCCGATGCCCTTTTGCGTTCAGGGGCTGTGGAAGGATTGGTGGTCGTGGCAGCCCCCGACCAGGCTCCCCTTATACGGGAACTTTTGGGCGAGGCAGCGGAAGTGGTCCCGCAGGAAAAGCCCCTGGGGACGGGCCATGCCCTTTTGGCGGCCGAGGAAGCGCTTCGCTCCTATGATGAGCTGCTTTTGGTCTATGGCGATATGCCCCTCTTGCGCCCCGAGGACATGGCCCTTTTCCTCCAGGCGGTGATGCAGTCCGACGAAGGGGGGCCAAGGCCGGCGGCGGCCCTCCTCAGCTTTGTGGCTCCCTCCCCCCAGGGCTATGCGCGGGTTCTCAGGGATGGTCGGGGCAACCTGCGGCGGCTGGTGGAAGAGGCGGAGGCTTCGGCGGACGAAAAGGCCATCTCGGAGGTGAATGCAGGGGTTTACTGGTTCCGGACCCCTTCCCTCTGGCCCGCCCTCCACCGGGTGAAACCTTCCCCTCAGAAAGGGGAATATTACCTCACCGACGTCTTTGCCGATCTGGTGCAGGGAGGACACCGGGCAGTGGTGGTGGTGGCCCCTGACCATCGTTCTTTCATCGGCGTCAATGACCGCCGGGCCCTCAGCCAGGCGGAAACGTGGTGCCGAGAGAGGACCCTGGAACGCTTGATGGATGCAGGGGTGACGGTGGAGGATCCCCAGAACACCTATGTGGAGGAAGGGGTGGAGGTGGGCCCTGATACGGTCCTTCGCCCCGGCACGTTCCTTGAGAAGGGAACGGTCATCGGCAGCGGGTGCGTCATCGGTCCAGGCGCCCATATTATCGCCAGCCGGATTGGCGACCGGTGCTTCATCCGCCATTCCACGGTGGAAGAGTCCCAAGTGGGGGATGGGGTGCAGATCGGGCCTTACAGCCATCTTCGCCCCGGATGTGTCCTGGAGGCCGGGGTGGAAGTGGGGAATTTTGCCGAGCTGAAAAAGACCTATGTGGGCGCCGGGACCAAGATCCATCACCATAGTTACTTGGGCGACGCTCACCTGGGCCCCCGGGTCAACATCGGAGCGGGGGTCATCACCGTCAACTACGACGGTTTCCGCAAATACACCACCGAGATTGGCGAAGGAGCCTTCATCGGGTGCAACGTCAACCTGCTGGCCCCCCGGGTGATCGGCAAAGGCGCCATCGTGGGGGCAGGGTCCACCATCACCGATGACGTCCCGGAAGACAGCCTGGGGATTGCTCGGGAGCGCCAGGTCACCAAACCCGGCTGGGCGGCCCGCTGGCGTAGGGCACGCAAGGAGCGGCGAGAGTGAACGGAATGCTGCAGCTTTTTGCGGGGACGGCCCACCGTGAGCTGGCCAAGCATGTGGCCGAGTACGTGAATGCGCCCCTGGGCCAGATGGAGCTGGGCCGTTTCAGCGACGGGGAGGTTTCCATCAGCATCCGGGAGAGCGTCAGGGGTCACGACGTCTTTGTGGTGCAGCCCACGTGCCCACCGGTCAATGAGAACCTCATGGAGCTCCTCATCTTGATGGATGCCTTGAAGCGGGCTTCCGCCGCCCGCATCAACGCCGTCATCCCCTATTACGGATATGCCCGCCAGGATCGGAAAGTGAGGGCGAGGGACCCCATCACCGCCAAGCTGATCGCCGATCTTTTGCAGGTGGCAGGGGCGCACCGGGTGGTGACGGTGGATCTGCACGCCGGCCAGATCCAGGGGTTTTTCGATGTGCCGGTTGACCACCTGACGGCCGTCCCCCTGATCGCCGAATACCTTTTGAGCCAGGGTCTGAGGGATCCGGTGGTGGTCTCCCCCGATGCCGGCGGTGCCATCCGGGCGCGGGATCTCTCCAACCGCCTGGATGCAGATCTGGCCGTCATCGACAAGCGCCGGGAGCGGGCCAACCGGGTGGAGGCCATGACCCTCATCGGGGAGGTGTCGGGAAGGGATGCCATCCTCATCGATGATCTCATCGACACCGCCGGGACCATGACCATGGGGGCCTCTCTCCTGAAAGAGAGGGGAGCCCGCCGCGTCTTTGCCTGCGGAACCCATCCCCTATTCTCGGGGTCGGCCGTGGAGCGGCTTTCCCAAGCCCCGGTGGAAGAGATCGTGGTGACCGATACCATCCCCCTTTCCCCTCAAGCGGCCGCCTTGCCCCAGCTGAAGATCCTCTCCGTGGCTCCCTTGATCGGAGAGGCCATCTTGCGGATTCACCAGCATCTTTCCGTGAGCAAACTCTTTACCTGAGAAGGAGGGATCGTATGGCCGACGCCACATTACCCATCGATTACCGTCAGCCGGGCCATAGCCGGCGGTGGAGGCGCCAGGGCTTCGTGCCGGCGGTTCTCTACGGCCATGGGCAGCCGTCCCAGACCATCCGCGTGCCGCAAAAGGACCTGGAACAATTTTTTAAGAGTTTCGGCCGCCACCATCTGGTGCAGCTGAGAGACCCGGCGGGGCAGGTCCAGCCGGCGGTCGTCAAGGAGGTGCAGATCCATCCGCTCCGCCAGACGCTCCTTCACGTGGATTTCCAGCGGGTGGACCTGGATGAGCCGTTGGCGGCTGAGGTCAGCCTGGAGATCCTGGGGGAAGAGGAGCTGACCAAAAAGGGGTTGGTTCTCCAGCTGCAGCTGAGGGCTCTGGAAGTGGAAAGCTTGCCCCAGAATCTGCCCGACAGCTTGCCCCTCCATGTGGCCCATCTGGAACCCGGCAGCGCCATCACCGCCGGAGATCTTCCCCTTCCTGCCGGTGTCAGGCTGGTGACCCCGGCCGCCACCGTGGTGGGTTCCGTCATGGTGCCCAGGGCCCACGAGGAGGAAGGGCCTCAGGAGGAAGAAGAGGCTCCAGAAGAGCCCAAGCCTGAAGAGTGAAGGGGAAGGTTTTAGTGGTGGGCCTGGGAAACCCCGGGCCTCGCTATGCGTTTACCCGCCACAACGCCGGTTTTCTCTGCGTGGAGGAGGTGGCCCGCAACCTGGGTATCGCCTTTCACCCCCACCGCCTCAAGGAAGCTCTGGTGGCGGAGGGGACGTTTGCGGGCCGCCCTTTCCTCTTGGTGAAGCCCCTCTCCTACATGAACCTCTCGGGATCCGTGGTGGCCCACTTTGCCCGGGCATGGGACGCCGCAGGCGAAGACCTCTGGGTGATCCACGATGACATGGATCTCTTCCCGGGCACGATACGATTGAAACGGGGCGGGGGGAGCGGGGGCCACCGGGGCATCGCCTCGGTGTTGGCTGCCCTTGGCGAGGATTTCGCCCGGCTCCGCATCGGGATCGGGCGGCCGCCGGAAGGGGTGGCGGTGGTGGACTGGGTCCTCAGCTCCCCGGAGGGGGAGGAAGCCCGGATCTTCCGTGAAGGGATCGTTCGGGGGGCCCAAGCGCTCTTGGCGGTTTACGAAATAGGATGGGAAGAGGCGATGAACCGATTCCATCGTCGATCTTAAAGGACGATCTCTTCCGCTCTCTTTTTCGCTGGCCTTCTCTGCAAGGTCTATGGCAAGGCCTCCAGAAAAGGCAAAGGGAGCTTTTGCTCCATGGGCTGAATCTTCCTGGAGCGACCGCCCTGGTGGCGGCCCTGCAGGCTTCCCTGGATCGCCCGATGTTGCTTGTGACGGCCGAAGAGGAAGAAGCGGAGGAATGGACGGATCTTCTCAGCCGCTGGGCTCGGAAGGAAGCGGCCCTCCTATGGCGTCCCCGCCTCTTGGACGACGGAGGGCGGGACAAGGTGGATCCCCGTTTGCTGGAGCAGGTACAGACCCTGGCCCGCTATCGGAGGGAGGAGGCGAAACCTCTTCTCGTGGCCCCGGTGGGTGCGCTGCGACAGGTCCTTGCCGATCCCGAGGAATGGCAGGCCCTCTGGGTGGAAGGGGAGATGGGGGATGAAATCCGCCTGGAGGATCTGGCGCACCGCCTGGTGAAATCGGGCTATGAATCCTCTGACCTGGCCGACCGCCCAGGCCTTTTCGCCCGTCGGGGCGGCATCCTGGACATCTTCCCCATAGGGGCCACGGCCCCCTACCGGCTGGAGTTCTTCGGGGACACCGTGGAGAGCATCCGCCTTTTCGATCCGGTAACCCAGCGTTCGGCGGACGAAGTCTGGTCGTTTGAGGTGCCCCCCGCATCCCTGCAGCCTCAGGACAAAAAGGCCTTTCTTTTGGATTACCTGGGAGCCGATGGGCTCCTTCTCCTGTGGGACCCCCTGCGGGTGGAGGAGCGGGCCCGCAAGCAGGACGCCCTGGCGGAAGGTCAGGAAGGCACCTGGCGCTTCGACGATTGGAAACGCCGCTGGTCGTCTTTGCAGATTCTGTACCTCTCTTCCCTTCCCAGGCCTCCCATGGGAGCCCAGGTGGAAGGGTTCTGGTCGCTGGAAAGCCAGGCGGTGCCTCCCTTTCTCGGCCAGGAAGAACTCCTTCGCGAAGAGCTTTCCCGCTGGCAAAAAGGGAAGTGGCGTATCCTCCTTTGTGCGCCGGATGAGGGGCTGGCCCACCACTGGCAGGAGAGGCTGCAGCACATGAATCTGGATGCCCTCCTCGTCGAAGGTTGGGATGGAGGGCCCCCCCTTCCCCCGCCGGGGGACATATGGGTGATCCATCATCCCCTTCCCCGCGGGGTCCTCTGGCCTTCCCTGAGGACGGTGATCCTCGGGCAGGAGGACCTGGGGGGAAAGCGCCTCCACCGCCGGGTATCCCTGCCGCGGGAGGGCGCCTCCCTCTCGTCGGCCGACCAGCTCTCCGTAGGGGACTACGTGGTCCATGCCCACCATGGCCTGGGACAGTACATGGGGGTCCTCGCCCTGAATATCCAGGGAGCGGAGCGGGATTACCTGGTTCTTCGCTACGAAGGCCAGGACCGCCTCTACGTTCCCATGGACCAGATCCACCTCATCGATCGCTATGTAGGGGAGGAATCGCCCCGGGTCCACCGGCTGGGGGGCGCGGAATGGCGGCGGGTGCGGGCCCGGGCCAAAGAGGAAGTGCGGGAGATGGCCCTGGAACTCCTGGAGCTCTATGCTGCCCGGGAAGCCTCCCCCGGCCATGCCTTCCAGGTGGATGGGGAGCTATTGCAGGAGTGCCTGGCCCGGTTCCCTTACGAAGACACCCCCGACCAGCGGAAAGCCTGGGAAGCCGTACGGGCCGACATGGCTAGCCCCCGGCCCATGGATCGCCTCATCTGCGGCGATGTGGGGTTTGGCAAAACTGAAATCGCCATCCGGGCCGCGTGCCTGGCAGTAGGAGATGGCCGGCAGGTGGCCCTTTTGGTGCCCACCACCATTTTGGCGGAACAGCATTACCAGACCTTCACCCAGCGTTTTGCCGGTCTGCCCGTGGAAATTCGCCTCCTCAACCGTTTCCGCACACCCCAGGAAGTGGCTGATACCCTCACCGGCCTGCGCTCGGGCCAGGCAGACATCGTCATCGGCACCCACCGGCTGTTGCAGGACGATGTGGACTTTCACAACTTGGGTCTCCTCATCATCGACGAAGAGCAGCGTTTTGGCGTAGCCCACAAAGAGCGCCTGAAGAAGCTGCGCCATTCGGTGGATGTGTTGACCCTCACCGCCACCCCCATCCCTCGGACCCTCCACATGGCCCTCTCGGGGTTGAGGGACATGAGCCTCATCGAAACGCCGCCCGAGAACCGTTTCCCCGTGGAAACCTATGTGGTGGAACATAGCGACCATCTGGTCCAGGAAGCCATCAGGCGGGAGTTGGCCCGGGGAGGCCAGGTCTTCTACCTCCACAACCGGGTCCAGACCATGTCCCGGGTTCACCAATACCTGCGGCGCCTCGTGCCGGAAGCCCGCATCGGGCTGGCCCACGGCCAGATGGCCGACCGGGAGCTGGAGGAGACCATGGTGGATTTTTTTCACCGCCGCTATGACGTTCTCCTCAGCACGTCCATCATCGAAGCGGGGCTGGATCTCCCCAACGTCAACACCCTCATCGTGGAAGATGCGGACAACATGGGTCTGGCACAGCTTCACCAGATCCGGGGGAGGGTGGGTCGCTCCGACCGTATCGCCTTCGCCTATTTCACCTACCGGCCCCAAAAGATCCTCACCGAAGCGGCGGAAAAGCGCCTGAAAGCCCTGGAGGATTTCGCTTACCTGGGGGCAGGCTTCCGCATGGCCATGAGGGACCTGGAGATCCGGGGGGCCGGGAACATCCTGGGGGCCCAGCAGCACGGCACCCTTCTCCAGATCGGTTACGAATCCTATGTGCGCCTTCTGGAAGAAGCGGTCCGGGAGATGCGGGGGGAGCGCTCGGTGCCCGAAATGCGGACCGATATCGAACTCTCCGTCCCCGCTTACCTTCCGGACACCTATGTGCCTTCGCCCCGGGCAAAGGTGGATATCTACCGCCGCCTGCGGGGCGTTTCCACCCAGGAAGGGCTGGAGGAACTCCGCCAAGAGCTTAAGGATCGCTTCGGAGAGCTCCCCTCCGTGGCCGAAGACCTTCTGGGGCTGGAAAGGCTGCGCCTTGTAGGGACTCGCCTGCACCTTCTCAGCATCGCCGAGGAAGGAAAGAGCCTGAGGCTCCAGTTCCCCCCCTACATGGATGAAGCCCTCCCCGCGGTGCTCCAGGGACTTTCCTCGTGGGGCCGCCGGGTGACCCTCAAAGGCAAACCGCGGCCTGCCCTTTACTTCACCCCGAGGGAAGGGGAGCCTCTTTTGCCTCAAGCAGAGGCCCTCCTCAAGGATCTTTTGCAGGTATCGGCCCTGGTGGAACGCCAGCAGGAGGTCCTCCAGCGGTAGCGCATGAACGTTCCCCTTCCTGGGAAGGTTATGGCCGGGAGGATTTTACAGGTGAAAGCCACAGGAATCGTCCGGCGCATCGACGACCTGGGACGGATCGTCATCCCCAAGGAAATTCGCCGCACGCTGCGCATCCGCGAAGGAGACCCGTTGGAGATCTACGTCGACCACGACGGCGAAGTGATCCTCAAGAAATATGCCCCTATGGGGGATCTCAGTGACTTCGCCCGGGAATATGCCGAATCCCTCCATGAAACCACCGGCCTCATCGCCCTCGTCACCGATCGGAGCCTGGTTCTGACCGTGGCGGGTGCCCCCAAACGGGAGTTTGTGGATCGGAGGATCGGCACCCTTTTGAAACATGTCCTGGAAACAGGTCGCCCCCTCACCTCGGAAGAAGCCCAGGAGCTGGCCGGAGGCATCACGGTGGATGAAGACCGGCCTCTTTTCCGGTCCTTCACCATCATGCCTATCCCCGGGGCGAAGGAAGCCATCGGCACCGTGATGCTGGCCAGCCGCGATGACCGTCGCCTGGGGCCCATGGAAGAAAAGCTATTGCAGGCGGCGGCCGGTTTCCTTTCCCGCCAGATGGGGAGCTGAAGGGAGGCACTGCTCCTTTCTTTCCACAGAAGCCCCTGCCATAATGGTTCACGTGCACGTCGGGGGGGCCTCATGCGCCGGGAATCGTTCCTAGTCGGCACTCTGGTCCTGGTGGCTGCCAGCCTCGTGAGCCGGGGATTGGGGGCACTTTATCGTTTCATCGTGCCTGTCCTCATGGGTGGAGGGCAGGTGGCGGCCATCGGCATGGGTCTCTACCAGATGGCGGCCCCCATCTACGGAGTGCTCCTCAGCGCCTCCGCTACGGGCCTGCCCTCGGCCGTGGCCCGAATGGTGGCCGCCCGCTTTTCCATGGACAGGCCCCAACAGGCGCTGGGCGTCTTTTACCAGGCCCTAATCCTGGTGGCGGCTGTGGGCGGGGGCGCCGCCCTCCTGCTTTTCTTCGGAGCACCCCTCTATGCCGAACTCATCGCCAAGGATGCCCGGGCCGCCCTGACAGTTCAGGCCATTGCGCCGGCGGCGTTTTTCGTCTCCCTGGCCAGCATCCTGCGCGGCTTCCTGCAGGGCTTGCGCCGCATGACGCCTTTGGCCACCAGCCAGGTGGTGGAACAGCTGAGCCGGGTGGCGTCCATCGTGGTGCTGGTGCTCCTCCTCCTTCCCTACGGCATCCAGTGGGCCGCGGCAGGGGTGTCGGTGGGGGCTACCGTGGGAGGGCTGGCTTCCCTTCTCTACCTGGTGTTTCAGTTCCGCAAGGTTCTGCGGGAATGGCCCCAGGGGGAACGGCAACCACTTTGGGAGTGCGGGGCTTTACGGGAACTCTTGGGTTTGGCCATCCCCATCTCTTTTTCCTACATGGTCCAACCCCTGGTGATGTTCATCGATGCGTTGGTGGTGCCCACCCGCCTCCACGACGCCGGGCTGGGGGCGGAAGCCACCGCCCTCTACGGTTTTCTGAGCGGTTTTGCCACCCCCTTCATGGTCCTTCCCACCACCTTTACGGCGGCCCTGGCCATGAACCTTTTACCCGCCATGAGCGAGCTGCAGGCCCGGGGCGATGAACAAGGGATCCTGCGGCGGCTCTTTTCGGGCCTGCGCCTCACCTTTCTTTTGAGCTTCCCTTCCGCCGCCGGCCTCCTGGTCCTGGCCACCCCCATTGAAAGCGTCTTCTTTCGGGCTCCCCAGGCAGGGCCGCTGCTGGCTATCCTGGCTTTTGGGGTTTTGGGGATCAGCTTGCAGCAGGTGAGCGCCGCCGCCCTCCAGGGGCTGGGGCGACCCCTTTTCCCGATGCTCACCCTCTTTTTCGGCGGGGCCCTCAAACTGATCCTGACCTGGATCCTCACGGGGTATCCTGCCCTCAATGTCAAGGGGGCGGCTCTGGCCACGGTGCTGGCCTTCTTCCTGACAGGCGGCCTGAACATTTTCGTTCTGCACCGGCTGGGCTATGGCATCCCTTGGCGACGGCTGGCGCCGGGGCCCCTTTTCTCCAGCCTCCTGATGGGGGTAGCGGTGGCCGGCTTCTATTACGGCCTGCAGATGATCTGGCAGCCTCTGGGGCGCGGCGGGGAGCTTCTGGGCCTGGCGGGGGCCATCCTCCTAGGCATCTTTTTGTATGGATGGATGGCGGCACGATGGGGGGTGGTGAGGCCTTCCGACCTGGAACAGGTGCCCCGGATCGGAGGACGCCTGGTGAGCTGGGGTTACCGCCTGCGCCTCTGGTCCTGATAGAACCTCCCCAAACCTGGACTTTTGGTATAAAGACGCGGGGAATTGGAAAACTTTTCGTTGGTCAGCAGGAAAACGGCCCTAGAAGGCGAACAACGGCCTACGGACAGGGTTTTGCCCCTTCGGGGCGAAACAGAACGTCCAGAACGGAAGGAGTGTCGAATTTGAATAAGCAGGAGCTGGTCAGAGCAGTGGCGGAGAAGGCTGGCCTGACCCACAAGGATACCGAAAAGGCCATCAACGCTCTGGTGGAGAGCATCCAGGACGCCCTTCGCAAGGGGGACAAGGTGTCCCTGGTGGGTTTTGGGACCTTTGAGGTTAGGGAGCGCAAAGCCCGCACCGGCCGCAACCCCCAGACGGGTGCCACGATCCACATCCCCGCGTCCAAGGTTCCCGCCTTCAAGGCCGGCAAGAGCCTCAAGGAAGCTCTGGGTTAAAACAGGACGGCTGGATATCCCTGACGAAGGACCCGCCCGTCGGGTCCTTCTTTGTTAGGATGGACGCAGACAAAGGAGGTGGCCTCCCTGCGCCTCGATCGCTGGCTGAAAGTCTCACGCCTCATTCGGCGCCGCCCCATCGCCACCAACATGTGCTGGGGAGGCCGGGTGAAGCTGAACGATGTGGCGGCCAAACCCAGTGCCCAGGTGAAAGTGGGGGACATGGTGGAGGTGAACTACGGCCGACGGCTTCTGCGGGTGCGGGTGGAGATGGTGCAGGAATCCATGCCTCCCCAGATGGCTCCCATGATGTACACTGTCCTCTACGAACACCGGGAACCGGAGCCCCTGGAATTTTACGACTGATCTCCCGTATCCTCCTTTCTTCCCCCGCATAAGGTGGCAGAGGGGGGAGGCC
>JASBVX010000222.1 GCA_029960865.1 Bacillota bacterium
GACGAGGTTTACGGCACCTTCGGGATGGCCTATCGGATCGTTCTTTCCACCCGGCCCGAGGATTACATGGGGGAGCTTTCCCTCTGGGAAAAAGCGGAGGCGCAGCTGGCGGAAACCCTGGAGAGCCTGGGACGCCCCTTTACCCTCAATCCGGGGGATGGGGCGTTCTATGGTCCCAAGCTCGATTTCTACGTCACCGATGCCCTCGGGCGCCAGTGGCAGACGGCCACCGTCCAGCTGGATTTCCAGCTTCCCATCCGCTTCGACCTCACCTACGTCGCCCCCGACGGGTCCCACCGGCGTCCCGTCATGATCCACCGCGCCATCTTCGGGTCGCTGGAACGTTTTGCGGGGATTCTGGTGGAGCATTTTGCCGGGGATTTTCCCTTGTGGCTCGCCCCGGTGCAGGTGCGGATCCTTCCGGTCCACGAGGGCGTGCGGGGATATGCCCGAGAGGTGGCGGTCGGCCTGCGCAGCCTGGGCCTGCGGGTGGAGATGGACGAGCGGGAGGAGAAGATGGGGTACCGCATCCGGCAGGCGGAGGTGGAGAAGATCCCCTACATGCTGGTGGTGGGCAGCCGCGAGGTGGAGAAAGGCCAGGTGGCCGTCCGTTCCCGGCGAGAGGGGGATGAAGGAGCCCGCGACTGGCGGGAGCTGGGCCAGGAGCTGGCGGAGATGGTCAAAAAACGGCTTCTTTGAGGAGGAGCGGCATGGATCGTCAGCGCCTGGAAGCCATCGTGCGCCAGTTCCTGGAGGCCATCGGGGAGGACCCGGAGCGGGAGGGTCTGCGGGATACGCCGGCGCGGGTGGCCCGGATGTACGAGACGGAACTTTTGGTGGGTCAGGGAAAAAATCTGCGGGAAGCCCTCAACACCATCTTCACCGAAGACTATGGCGGGCTGGTGCTGGTGCGGGACATCCCTTTCTATTCCCTTTGCGAGCATCACCTCCTCCCCTTTTTCGGGAAGGCCCATGTGGGCTATGTGCCTCAGGGAAGGGTGGTGGGGCTCTCCAAGGTGGCCCGGCTGGTGGAGGCGGCGGCCCGTCGCCTGACCATCCAGGAGAGGATGACGGAGGAGATCGCCGATACCCTCTACCGCACCTTGAACCCGGAAGGGGTAATGGTGGTCTTGGAGGCGGAGCACTTTTGCATGACCATGCGGGGCGTACAGCGGCCGGGCACCATCACCACCACGGCCGCAGCCCGGGGTCACTTCATCCATGACACCCGGGCGCGCGATGAATTCTTCTCCCTCATCCGCAACAAAAAGCCCTACTGAGAAGGGGCCCTCTCCAGGGCTGCGAAGATGAGCTGAACCGTGTCGGCCGCCTTCACTTCCAGGGCCACATCCACGGCCGGAGAGGTGAAGGCTTTGTCTCGGCCCTGCCGCCGATCCGCCAGGGTGGCGCCCCGCGCCTGGCCAGGGGCTGTCTCCACGTAAATGGACATCGCTTGACGGTTTACCAGTGAAGGATCCAAGGCCACCGCCATGGCCAAGGGATCGTGGAGGGGGCAGGCGAGCTCTCCCAGAATGGGGCGGTAGAACTCGGCGTAGAAGCGCAGGGCCTGGTGCAGGAAGGCGAGGGCGGGCTTCTTGGCGGCGAGGCGGGCCAGGCGGTCCATCTCCCCGCCGCCCAAGAGGGTTTTCATGGTGACATCCAAACCCACCAGGGTGAGAGGGAAGCCGGCGGTGAGAACCCGGTGGGCAGCCTCCGGGTCGTTGAAGATGTTGGCTTCCGCGAGAGGCGTGACGTTTCCCGGCACCGTGACGGCTCCCCCCATCACCACCACCCGGCGCAGGAGCCTGGGGAGCTCTGGCTCCAGGAGAAGGGCCAGGGCCAGGTTGGTCAGGGGACCTGTGGCCACCAGGGTGAGCTCCCCGGGGTGAAGGCGGGCCATGCGGGCGATGAAAAGGGCGGCAGGTTCTCCCAGGGGGGCCAGGGAACCGGGGGAGAGATGGGTTCCCCCCAGGCCGTCCTCGCCGTGAACTGGGAAGGCGAAGTGGTTCTCACCCACCAGGGGTAGGGCCGACCCGACGGCCACGGGGATATCCCCTCGTTGGATGTGGTGCAGGATGCTGAGGTTGTTGCGGGCGGCCTGCTCCACCGGGATGTTTCCGTGAACCGAGGTGACGCCCAGGAGGCGGGCGTGGGGGTGGAGGAGGGCCACCAGCAACGCCAGGGCATCGTCGACGCCC
>JASBVX010000223.1 GCA_029960865.1 Bacillota bacterium
GCCCACGGGAGAACGCCCTCCCATCAGCCTGGAGGCCAAGCCGTGGCCCAAGACCGCCACCGGCGCCCTGTTTTCCACGTGGAAGGCGGTAAAGAAATGCCCCGAGACCAGATCTTGATCCCGCACCACGGGATAGCTGTCCCCTACCCCCACCAGGGGAAGCTGCGCCCGGGTCCAGCGCCACTGGACCCAGGCATCCCCCCGCACGATGGGGGTGGCCGCCACCAGCCCCTGCACCCTCTCCATCAGTTCGGCCGCATCCCCGGGATTCAGGGGCACCGACGGATCCTCTGCCCGAATCTGGATCACGTTGCGGCCCAGCTTTTGAAACTGCTCCAGGACGGCATGGCGGGCCCCCTCACCGATATTCATCAAGGTGATGACGCTGGCCACCCCGATGGCCACGCCCAAAAGGGCCAGGGTGGAGCGCAGGGGATTGGCGAGGACCCCATGCCATGCCATCTGGACGGTGAAGAAGAACCTCACCAAGGCGGTCCGAAGCTTCATCTCAGGAACCTCCTGGTCCCGGCGCCGGTTCCGGAGCCGGCTGAGGTTCTGGGACACCCGGTTCAGGAGCTCCCGGCTGCTGAGGCAACATGGGGTTGCCCTTGGGCTTTTGGCTGGGGAGGAGATCGGAGGAGCTTCCCACCACCACTTTTTCCCCTTCTTCCAGGCCGGAAAGGACCTCCACTTCCCGATCCCCCATGAGCCCCACTTTGATGATGCGGGTGCTGGTGGTGCCATCGGGGTTCAAGACCTCTACGGCCGGCTGTCCCCGATCCTGGAAGATGGCCTCAATGGGCACCAGGAGGGTGTTTTCGGAACTCCCGGCATCGATGAGGGCCCGCCCCACCATCCCTGGCCGCAGCTGGGGGCCTCCCTCGAATTCGATCCACACCATGAACTGGGGAATACCGCTTTCATCTTTCCCGGAGGGAGAAACATCCCGCACCACTCCCTCATAGGTGACGCCGGGGGTGGCATCCACCGTTACCGTCACAGGAGCCCCCACCTGAACCTTCACCACGTCCACATCGCTGACGTTCCCCTGGAGCTGCATCTTTTGGGGGCTGAAAACCGAACCGAACCAGAAACCGTCTTGGACCGGTTGGCCAGGGTTCATGCTCTGCAGCTCCACCAAAATACCATCGATGGGAGCCTTCACTTCCAGGCGCCCCACCGCCTGCTGCAACGCGGCCAGCTTCTGGCGATCCTGATCGATCTGATCCTGCATCTCCCGCAATTGCTTTTGCACATCGGTCCCGGCCATGGCCACGATGGGATCTCCCTTTTTCACGTTGGCCAGATTCTGCACGTGGACCTTGGTGACGCTTCCGTCCACTGGGCTGACCACCGGTTCTTCCGCGACATAGCCTTCGACCGTCTGGCAATAGCGCAGCCACCGGGTGTCTTTTTGCCCATCCCCTTCCGGCGATGTGGCCATGCCCACCTGGGCCTTCATGCCCGGCATCACCAGGCCGGGGTTCTTCCCTTCGACGGTGACCCAGCGGATGAAGAAGTAGCTCTGGGATTCGGGACTGCCGCCGCAAAGGTCCCGTTCCGCCACCGGGACTTCCGCATCGCTGATGGCGGTGACTTCCCCTTCGATCCAGCCGTCGTAGTTCTCCAGCCGGACGAAGGCCTTGCTCCCCACCTGAAAGCCCCCGAACTCCGCCGGCAGGACCGCCACCTGCATGGTGAAGCGGCTATCGTCCACCACCTGGCCCACCGTCTGGCCGGACTTCACCTGCTGTCCCTGTTTCAGGTTGAACCCTGTCAGGCGGCCATCGATGGGAGAGCGCAGGATGACTCCCTGGGATGGATCGATGTAGCCTACCTGATCGGGGGAAACACCCAAAAGATCGGCGAGGCGGCGGATATCCTGTTCAAGCCGCTGTTGGGCCTGCTGGAGCTCTTGCTGCAAGGCCGGGGCCGCCAGGACCACCACCGTGTCCCCGGCCTTCACGAAATCCCCTTCCTTGGCCTTGTATTCCACAAACACATAGCCCGGGCCAGCCCCGGAGTCCCCCCCCCGCCAGGGGAGGTAAATACCTCCCCCCTGCGAAGGGTAGAGGGGGCCCTGGACCGTCACGGCCACCTGGATGTCCCCCCGCACCACGTCGGCCGTGGCATAAATGGGTCCCTGGGCATCCTGGGCCGGGGGTGGGAACAGCCCCCGATAGGCATAAACGGCTC
>JASBVX010000224.1 GCA_029960865.1 Bacillota bacterium
TCAGCGCCGATTTCCAGGCCCGCTGGGCCCAGGATCCCGAGCGTTCTTCCCCCGCCCCCGCCAATCGCGCCGCCCACGAGATGCTTCCTCCCGAGGTGGCCCAGCGCATTCAATCGGATCCGGAGGCTCTGGCTCATCTCTATATGCAGCGGGACATTGCTCCCGATACCCTCCAGCGCTGGACAGAACTCTGGCAGGAGGTCAAGGCCGCTCCGTGAGAAGGGGGTTTTCCCTGCCAGCGATCCCGGCTCTTTTCCTTCTGGTAAGCCTGGTGCTGGTGCCTCTTTTGCTCCTTCTTTTCTGGAGCCTCAGGACCGGCATTGGGCCAGGGTCCTCCTGGACCCTGGCCCACCTCCAGCAGATCTGGCAAAAGCCCCTTTACCTTCAGCTCCTCAAAAAGTCCTTCCTGACGGCCAGTGCCGTCACCCTTCTCACGGTCCTTTTGGCCTGGCCGGCGGCCTGGGCCCTGGCCCGCCATTTCACCCGCGCCCAGGCCTTTCTTTTGACCTTGGCCCTGGTGCCTTACCTCACCTCCTACCTTCTTTTGATCTATGCCATGATGGTCCTCCTGGCCCAGGGGGGTCCCCTTATGACCCTTCTCTCATGGCTGCACCTGGCGGGCCTGGAGAGCTCCATCCTCTATACCCCCTGGGCCACCATCCTGATGCTGGTCTACGAAAACGTGCCCATCATGCTGCTGGTCCTCTTCAGCGCCTCCCAGAGGATCGACCCGCGGCTCCTCGAAGCCGCCCAGATCCTAGGGGCCGGACCTCTCCAGCGATTCTTCCACGTCATTTTCCCCTTGAGCCTCCCGGGCCTTCTGGCGGGGATGGTCCTGGTCTTCGTTCCCGTGGCAGGTTCCTTTGTGGAAGCCCAGATTCTGGGCGGGCCCCGCGGCCTTCTTTTGGGAAACGTGATTGCCGATCAGGTGAGCCGCATCTACCGGCCCACCATGGGAGCAGCTCTTTCCCTTCTCCTCCTGGCTTCGGTGCTCCTCTTCACCGGGGTGATCCACTTCCTGAGCCGAAGGAGGACGGCTTATGAGATCTAAGGGAGGAGCGACGGTCCTGAGGGTCTACCTGGTCTTTCTCTATGGCTTTCTTCTGCTGCCCCTGGCCATCATCATCCTGCTTTCCTTCAACGCCTCCCCTTACGGCACCTTTCCTTTCGAGCCCACAGGGCGCTGGTACCATGTGCTCTTCGGCCAGAACAGCCAGCTTCTTTCCGCCACCTACCTCAGCTTGAAGCTAAGCCTGCAGGTGGCGGTGGGAGGTATCCTGCTGGGAACGCCCCTGGCCCTCTGGTGGGTGCGCAAGGGAGGATTCCCCAAAAAAGCCGCCAGCCTTCTCCTGATGGCGGCTGTCACCATCCCCTGGCTCATCCTGGCCATCGCCATGCTCTTTCTTTTCAACGCCATCGGCCTGGGCCGCAGCTACCTCTCCATGTACCTGGGGAACCTTACGGTCGCCTTGCCTTACGTCACCTTCCTGGTGGCGGCCCGGGCGGCCACCCTGGATCCCTCCCTGGAAGAAGCGGCCCGCTCCCTGGGCGCCCGTTCCTTTGACGTCTTCCGCTTCATCACCTGGCCCCTTCTCCTGCCCGCCATCCTGGCGGGGGGCATGATGGTCTTCATGGTGACATTCAACAACTTCGTCATTCAGTACTTCCTGGCCCCTTTCGGCGTTAGGACCCTACCCCTGGAGATCTACACCCTGATCCGGGTGGGGTACCGGCCTGACATCAACGCCCTGGCCACCCTCCTGGTGGCCCTCGCCCTCCTGGCCGCTTTCCTTCTCCACCGCCTGGTGGGGGCCCGGGTTCTGGCGGGAGGGGAGGATACCCTTGGCTGAGCTCCAGCTCGTCGGGGTGAGCCATTCTTACGGGGAAAAGAAAGTCTTGCAGAATATCGACCTGATCCTTCCCTCCGGAAGTTTTACAGCCCTGGTGGGACCCTCGGGCTGCGGCAAGACCACCCTCTTGCGGGTCATGGCCGGCTTTGTCGTCCCCGATACGGGAAAGGTCCTCCTGGATGGGGAGGACATCACTTTTCTCTTGCCTGAGAGGCGCCAGATGGGCTTCATGTTCCAGCAATACGCCCTCTTTCCCCACATGACAGTCTTTGAGAATGTGGCCTTTGGCCTGAGGATGGGAAAAGCCCCCACTCTCGAAATACGGC
>JASBVX010000225.1 GCA_029960865.1 Bacillota bacterium
CGATGCACCTCCCTGGCTGGCCCTTCGGGCCAGCTCCGCCATCCCAGGGCTCTTTGCGCCCGTGAAGCGATCCCCCTACCTTCTGGCCGATGGAGCCCTGGTGGCGCCCGTTCCGGCCGAAGTCGCCCGCCTCTGGGGGGCTGCCAAAGTGGTGGCGGTGGATCTGGGGTCGGGGGATCTTCCTTCTCCCCCGCCCCGCTCCGCCAGCGAAACCGTGGACCGGGCAGGGGCGATCCTCCTCACCGGCCTCAGCCGCTGCCAGCTTCAGAAGACCGCCGACCTCGTCCTGCAGCCTCTCCGCTACCTGGCCAACCCCGATACGTGGAACGTGGAAGAGCTGGTGGCGGCGGGAAAGGAGGCCCTTCTGGAGGCATGGCCCGCTTTGGAAAAGCTGCTGTCTTGATAAAGAAGAGAAAGAGGGGAGGCGGGAAGCCTCCCCGATGGGCTGCATCCCTGACGCCTAAGCCTCTGCTCTGAAACCTTTGGATGGGCTTTGGGGGGATTCCTTCAGGCTTAGCTCTTCCGCACGGCCAGGGCGGGAAGAGCCCGCTGCACCGCCACCGCCACTGCCGCCGCCAGGACCCCTTTGAGGAGGTCATAAGGGAGGAAGATGACGGCGACGGAGAAGGCGGCGGGGAGGGTCATGCCGCCGAAGGCTATCAGCCCCAGGATGCCGGTGGCTGTGACGGCGAGGACGGCCAGGAGATTGTTCACCAGCAGCCCGCCAAAAGAGCGCCCCCAGGGAAGCCCCGCCAGAAGGGCCATGAGGGGAAAGCCCAGGAGGTAGCCTCCTGTGGGTCCAAAGAGGATGCCCAGGCCTTGGGTGCCGTGGGCGAACACAGGAAGACCCACCGCTCCCAGGGCCAGGTAAACCACCTGGCTCCAGAACGCTCCCCGGGCTCCCAGAAGGTTTCCGGCCAGGAGGATGGGCAAGAGCTGAAGGGTAAAAGGCACCGCCGGGGAAAAGGGGTTGGGGACCGCCAGCCAGGCCCCGATGGCGGTGAGGGCGGCAAAGAAGGCAGGCAAGATGAGGTTTCGCGCCCGCGACATTCAGCGAGGCCCCATCCGCAACGCGCCATCCAGACGGATGGTTTCGCCGTTCAGCATGACGTTCTCCGCAATGTGCTGGACCAGAAACCCATACTCCGCCGGCCTTCCCAGGCGCTGGGGGAAGGGGACCTGCTGGGCCAGAGAGTGGCGGGCGGGTTCCGGGAGGCCGGCCATCATGGGGGTGTCGAAGATGCCCGGAGCGATGGTGACCACGCGAATACCGTAGCGGGCCAGCTCCCGGGCGATGGGGAGGGTCATGGCGGCCACAGCTCCCTTGGAGGCGGAGTAGGCGGGCTGCCCGATCTGGCCGTCAAAAGCGGCCACCGAGGCGGTGTTGACGATGACGCCCCGTTCTCCTTCTTGGTTGGGTTCGTTTTCCGCCATGGCCTGGGCAGCGAGGCGGATGACGTTGAAGGTGCCGGCGACGTTCACATCCAGGACCTTGCGGAAGGCATCCAGGGGGTGGGGGCCGTTTTTCCCCAGAACCTTTTCGGCAATGGCGATCCCGGCGCAGTTGATGGCCCCGTGAAGGCTTCCATACGTGGAAAGAGCCCGGGCGATCCCTTGCTGGACGCTCTCTTCCGAGGTTACATCCATGGTGACAAAAAGGCCCCCGATCTCTTGCGCCAGGGCCTCCCCTTCAGGGCGGATATCGGCGATGACCACATGGGCTCCCTTTTCCGCCAGATGCTGGGCCGTGGCGGCCCCTAAACCCGAGCTTCCTCCCGTAACTAAAAACGTCGATCCTTGCAGGCGCAAACCTTTTCCTCCTTCGCTACGAAATCCTCTGGATGATGGTGGCGGTGGCCATGCCATGGCCGATGCACATGACCTGGAGGCCCAGTTCGCCATCGCTAGCCTTGAGGCCTTGGAGCATCTTGGCCATGAGGGCTGCTCCCGTGGCTCCCAGGGGATGGCCGTGGGCGACGGCTCCTCCCCAGGGGTTGACCTTTTCCATGTCGGCCCCCATCTCTTTGGCCCACATGAGAACCACGGTGGCAAAGGCCTCGTTGATCTCGACCCAGTCGATATCCTTGAGGGTGAGGCCAGCCCTTTCCAGGGCTTTCTTGGTGGCGGGCACCACTCCCGTCAGCTGCATGGTGGGGTCATCG
>JASBVX010000226.1 GCA_029960865.1 Bacillota bacterium
AGAGGGGCTACGGCAGCCGGGACCTCGAGACGGGGCTTCCCGCCACCCCTCGCACCCTCTACGGCATCGGGAGCATCACCAAGTCCTTCACCGCCATCGCCCTCTTGCAGCTGCAGGAAAAAGGCCTTCTTTCCTTGGAGGATCCCGTGGCCCGCTACTTGGATTTCCCCCTTCGCCCCAGGGGAAAGGAGGTCCTCATCCACCATTTCCTCTCCCACACCAGCGGCATCCCAGCCCTGGCCTACGCCGAAGCCCTCCTCGGTCACGCTCAAGACTCAGGCGATCCTTACCTTCCCATCGGATCCCCTGTCGACCTTCTGGCCTTCATGGCAAAGGCGGGGGACTGGGTTGTGGCCGAACCGGGAGAACGCTGGTTCTATCTCAACGAAGGGTATGCCCTCCTGGGGGAAATCGTGGCCAGGGTCTCGGGCCAGCCCTACGACGAATACGTCAGGGAGCACATCCTTCAGCCCCTGGGCATGGAGCGCAGCACTTTCTCTAAAGATGACCTGGATCGAGAAGAGGATGTGGCCATCCCTTATGTTCTGGATGGGGAAGGGCGCCACCGGCCCGGCCGCTACCTCTTCGGCCGCCTTTTGGCCGACGGCGGCCTCATCAGCTCCGCCGAAGACATGGGCCGCTACGCCCTCTTCCTTCTCTCCCGGGGCAAAAACTCTCAAGGGATTCTCAGCCCTGCTTCCATCGAAGCCATGGAAGCTCCCCGCATCCCCACGGCCCCCGAAGCCATCGACCCACAGAATTGGATTCAGGGACACCCCGCCACCTACTATGGCCTGGGCCTCAGCTCTACCCCCTTCTTTGGCCGCACCCTGGTGAGTCACGGGGGGAGCGTGGGGGTGGCCACCGCCCAGCTGGCCTACATTCCTTCCGCGGGGGTGGGGGCCGTGGTCTTGGCCAACGGCAGCGGTTATCCCACCGCCTCCATCGCCCAGTATGCCCTGGCCCTCCTCTTGCAGGAAGATCCGTTTGCCTGGGAACCCTTGCGGGTGGAGCGGGGGCTTTTGCGCTGGGAAGGCGTCTACGAAACTTACCGGGGCACCACCCGCACCGAAGTGCGCCGGGCAGGGGACCGGCTGGATCTCATCTTCCGTGATCGGTACGGCGAAGAGCGGGTCCCCCTCATCCCCTACCAGCTCCAGGGGGAGGAAGCTCGCTTCTTCACCCTTTCCGGGGGAAGGCGCCTTTGGGTGGAATTCCGGGAAGGACCCCAAGGGCCCGAGTTCATCTACGAACGCTATCTCTACCGCTGGTCGGGCCGGCTTACCTGAAGGCCAAGGTGCCGGGCAAAAAAGGCCCACACCAGAGCCTGCTCTTCCACCACCCGGCCGGCCGGCTTTCCCACCCCGTGCCCTGCCCCTTCTTCCACCCGCAGGAGCACGGGGTTCTTTTCCCCTTCCTGCTCCTCTAAAAGGGCCGCCATCTTGCGGGCATGGAGGGGATGGACCCGTCCATCCTGGGCGGCGGCGAAAAAGAACACCGGAGGGTACGACTTCTGCTGCTCCACCCGGTGGTAAGGGGAATAGGCATAGAGCCAGTGAAAATCCTCCGGGTTCTCCGGATCCCCGTATTCCCCTGTCCAGTGGGGCCCTAAGAGGAAACGATGAAAGCGGATCATATCCAAAAGGGGCACCCCGCACACCACCGCCCCGAAAAGTTCAGGCTTTTGGGTCATGGCAGCTCCCACCAAAAGGCCTCCGTTGCTGCGGCCAAAGATACCCAGCCGGCCCGGGGCAGCCACTCCCTCCTTTAAGAGCATCTCCGCCGCAGCCAGAAAATCGTCGAAGACATTTTGCTTCTTGGCCCGCATTCCGTCCTGGTGCCAGGGCTCCCCGTACTCAAAGCCGCCCCGCAAAATGGCCTGAGCCCAGGCTCCCCCCGCCTCCAGCCAGGGGATGATGGCGGGCTGGAAGGTGGGGGTCCGGGAGAGGGCAAAGCCGCCATAGCCGGTGAGGACCGTGGGCCGTCCCTCCTTTTCGCCGGAAGGTGCCAGGACGAAGACAGGGATGGGGGTGCCATCCCGGGAAAGGGCCGTTTTCACCGACCTTTCCACCCTAAGGTGGGAAAAATCACTCCCATGAGGCCGCTTCCAGATCTGTAGGTGGGCGCGTCCTTTCTCCAGGGTGGCCTCC
>JASBVX010000006.1 GCA_029960865.1 Bacillota bacterium
GCGCCACCATGGCCCTTTTTGAGCGCCGGGACGTCATCATCGTGGCCAGCGTCTCCTGCATCTATGGCTTGGGTTCCCCTGAAGACTACAGCTCTCTGGTCCTCTCCCTGCGGCTCGGGACGGAAAAGAGCCGGCGGGAGATCATCCGCAAACTGGTGGACCTCCAATACCAGCGCAACGACCTCGAGCTGGACCGGGGTCGGTTCCGGGTGCGGGGAGATGTGGTGGAGGTCTGGCCCATCGGATCGGGGGAGAGGGCCCTGCGCATCGAGATGTTCGGCGACGAAATCGAGCGCCTGGTGGAATTTGACCCTTTTACCGGCCACGATCTGGCGGAAAACCGCCATTTCGCCATCTATCCCGCCAGCCATTACCTCACCTCCCCCGAAAAGATGGAGCGGGCCATCACCTCCATCGAGAAGGAGCTGGAAGAAAGGCTTTTGGAACTGCGCCGGCAAGGAAAGCTTCTCGAGGCCCAGCGCTTGGAGCAGCGCACCCGCTACGACCTGGAGATGCTGCGGGAAGTGGGCTACTGCAGCGGTATCGAAAACTACAGCCGGCACCTCACGGGAAGGGCTCCCGGCCAGCCCCCTTACACCCTTTTGGATTTCTTTCCCGACGATTTTCTGGTCATGATCGACGAATCCCACCAGACGATTCCCCAGATCCGGGCCATGTACGAAGGGGACCGCTCCCGCAAGGAGGAGCTGGTGAAGTACGGGTTCCGCCTTCCGTCGGCCCTGGACAACCGTCCCCTCAAATTCGCAGAGTTCGAGGCGCGGGTGGGGGATGTCCTCTACGTCTCGGCCACCCCTGGGCCCTACGAGCTGCAGAAAGCCCGTCGTGTGGTGGAGCTCATCGTGCGGCCCACCGGCCTTTTGGATCCGGAGGTGGAGGTCAAGCCCACCCGGGGCCAGATGGACGATCTCATCCACCAGATCCGCCTGCGGACGGCAAAAAACCAGCGGGTCCTGGTCACGACCCTCACCAAGAAGATGGCGGAAGAGCTCACCGATTACCTCAGGGAAAACGGCATCCGGGTCCGCTACATGCACTCCGATGTGGAAACCCTGGAGCGGATGGCCATCATCCGCGACCTGCGCCTGGGTGTCTTCGACGTCCTGGTAGGGATCAACCTTTTGCGGGAAGGCTTGGACCTTCCTGAAGTGAGCCTGGTGGC
This sequence comes from Bacillota bacterium, assembly GCA_029960865.1. Classification (GTDB taxonomy): domain Bacteria; phylum Bacillota; class Sulfobacillia; order RBS10-35; family RBS10-35; genus RBS10-35. The sequence continues at coordinate 1,181 of JASBVX010000006.1, forward strand.
CATCCTGGATGCCGACAAGGAAGGATACCTCCGCTCCGAACGGAGCCTCATCCAGACCATCGGCCGGGCCGCCCGCCACGTGGAAGGAAAAGTCATCCTCTATGCCGACTCCATCACCCCTTCCATGGAGGCCGCCATCCGGGAGACGGAGCGGCGCCGAGCCATCCAGAAAGCCTTCAACGAGGCCCACGGCATCACGCCCCGCACGGTGGAAAAAGCGGTCCGGGATGTCATCGAGAATACCCGCCACCTTTCCCGGGATGTGGCCATGGAGTTGCCAGAGGATCTCCAGAACGTCAAGCCCAGGGATATCCCCAAGTGGGTCAAGAAGCTGGAAAAAGAAATGAAAGAGGCAGCCCGCCAGCTGGAATTCGAAAGGGCTGCCCTCCTGCGGGACATGATCCGGGAGCTGGAAGCGGCCCGGCGGTGAACGCCGTTGCCGGTGGTATGGTGATACGGAAAGAAGGAGGACAGCCTCATTGCCAAGGGTATTTTCGGGAGTGCAACCGACGGGAGCTTTGCATATCGGCAATTACCTCGGAGCATTGCGCCAGTTTGAAGCAGCTCCGGGGCATCTTTACTGCATCGTGGACTGGCATGCCATCACCGAGCCCCATGATCCCGCTCTCCTGAGAGAGGGGACCCTCCATGTGGCGGCGGCCATGATCGCCCTGGGGCTTCATGAGGGCTCCACCCTCTTCGTCCAGTCCCATGTCCCCGCCCACATGGAGCTTATGTGGTACATGACCTGCACCGGCACCATGGGGGAGCTCCAGCGGATGACCCAGTTCAAAGCCAAAGCCCAAGGAAGGGAGAGCGTTTCCGTAGGCCTTTTCGCTTACCCTCTCCTCATGGCAGCCGATATTCTCCTCTATCGCACGGAGAAGGTGCCGGTAGGGGAAGACCAAAAGCAGCACGTGGAGCTGACCCGGGATCTGGCGGAGCGCTTCAACAGCCGCTATGGAAAGACCTTTGTCCTGCCTGAAGCGGTGATGCCGCCGGCAGGAGCCCGGGTGCGCTCCCTCACCAAGCCCACAGAGAAGATGTCCAAGAGCGACCCTGATCCCGACTCCAAGATCCTCCTCCTGGATTCCCCCGACGATATTCGCCGCAAGATCAAGCGGGCGGTCACCGATACGGGGCGGGAGATCCGCCATGACCCGGAGGAAAAACCGGGGATCAGCAACCTTCTGGAGATCCAGAGCGCCCTCACGGGGACGCCCATTTCTCGGCTGGAAGAGCTTTATGCCGGGAAGGCCTACCGGGAGTTCAAGGAAGAAGTGGCGGAGGCGGTGGTGGAGGGCCTCCGGCCCCTGAGGGAAAAGATGGTAGCCATCGCTTCCGAGGCGGGGGAGATCGAAAGGATCCTGCAGGAAGGAGCTCGGAAGGCGGCTGCCCTGGGGGCACCGTTGCTGGAGGATGTGAGAAGAAAACTGGGCTTTATGGAGCTGTCCCCCTCATGAAAGACGCCATCGTCATACGGGGGGCGCGGCAGCACAACCTCAAAAATGTCGACGTCACCCTCCCGCGGGGAGCGTTGGTGGTCTTTACCGGCGTGAGCGGGTCGGGGAAATCCAGCCTGGCTTTCGACACCCTCTACGCCGAAGGGCAGCGCCGCTACGTGGAATCCCTCTCGGCCTATGCCCGCCAGTTCCTTGGGCAGATGGAAAAGCCGGATGTGGACGACATCCAGGGGCTTTCTCCGGCCATCTCGGTGGATCAAAAGACCACCAGCAAGAATCCCCGTTCCACCGTCGGGACCGTGACAGAGATCTATGATTACCTGCGCCTTCTCTTTGCCCGGGTGGGCCATCCCTTTTGCCCCCGCTGCGGGATCCCTATCGAGTCCCAGACGGTGGACCAGATGGTGGATCGAATCCTCCAGTGGCCGGCGGGGACCCGCCTGCAGCTTCTGGCCCCCATCATCCGCCGGCGCAAGGGGGAACATCTGCAGGTTCTGCAGGATCTTAAACGGCAGGGGTTCCTTAGGGTGCGGGTGGACGGCACCGTCTATCTCCTCGACGAGGTGCCTCCGCTGGAAAAGAACAAATACCACACCATCGAAGTGGTGGTGGACCGCCTGGTCCTGAAAGGGGAGCGGGAAAGCCGCCTGGCCGATTCCCTGGAACTGGCCCTTTCCCAGGGGGATGGCCTGGCGGTGGCCTGGGGCCAGCTCCCTTCGGGAGAGGAAGAAGAGATCCTCTTCAACGCCAAGCTCTCCTGCCCCCAGTGCGGTTTTTCCTTTCCCGAGATATCGCCGCGCCTCTTTTCCTTCAACAATCCCTACGGGGCCTGCCCTGAATGCACCGGCCTGGGATACCGCATGGTTCCCGATCCCGACAAGATTGTCCCCCACCCCCACCTCTCGGTGGCCGAGGGCGCTGTCAGGCCTTGGGCTCAGGCCGGAAGCCAGTACTACCCTCAGCTCCTGAAGCAGCTGGCGGACCACCTGGGCTTTTCCATCGATGAGCCTCTCCAGGATCAGCCTGAATTCCTGGACATCATCCTCCACGGATATCATGGCCACCCCATCCCCTTCACCTACCGGAACCGCTTCGGCCGCACCCGTCACCGGGAGGTGACCTTTAAGGGAGTTTTGCCTTACATCCAGCAGCGCTATGAGGAAGCCGGCTCCGAAGGGGAGATCCAGGATGTGACCGTCTATATGTCGGAGATGGTCTGCCCGGCCTGCGGGGGAAAGCGTTTGCGTCCCGAGGCTCTGGCGGTGAAAGTGCAGGACCTCTCCATCGCCGATGTGGCGGCCATGACGGTGGGCAAGGCCTTTGCCTTTTTCGAGGGGCTTCCCCGGTCCCTCACCGAAAGGGAGATGGCCATCGCCCGACTGGTGGTCCGGGAGATCGCCAACCGCCTGGGCTTTCTCCTGGATGTGGGCCTGGACTATCTGACCCTGGACCGGGCTTCCGCCACCCTTTCCGGGGGGGAGGCTCAGCGGATTCGCCTGGCCACCCAGATCGGTTCGGGGCTGGTGGGGGTCCTGTATGTTCTGGATGAGCCCAGCATCGGCCTCCACCAACGGGACAATCAGCGCCTTATCGCCACGTTGCAGCGGTTGCGGGATCTGGGGAACACCCTGGTGGTGGTGGAACACGATGAAGACACTATCCGGGCCGCCGACTGGGTGGTGGATGTGGGACCAGGGTCAGGGGAGCACGGAGGCCGAGTGGTGGCCAGCGGCCCTCCCGCCGCCATCGCCGCCCACCCCGATTCCCTGACGGGGGCTTACCTCAGCGGGCGCCTGCGCATCCCTGTCCCCAGCGCCCGCCGCCAGGCCGATCCCCACCGCCTCCTGACGGTCAGGGGGGCCCGCCATCACAACCTAAAGGGGATCGACGTCACCATCCCCCTGGGGCTTTTCATCGCCGTAACGGGGGTTTCGGGGTCGGGGAAGAGCACGCTGATCCACGAGGTCCTTTACGAGGCCCTCATGGCCCACCTCTACGGTTCCCGGGAGACCCCCGGCCGCTACGAGTCCATCGAAGGGCTGAACCATGTGCGCAAGGTGGTCATGGTGGACCAGTCCCCCATCGGGCGCACGCCCCGCTCCAATCCTGCCACCTACACCGGCGTTTTCGACCATATTCGGGAGCTTTTCGCCCTGACCCCCGAGGCCAGGGCCCGAGGCTACAAGAAGGGCCGCTTCAGCTTCAACGTCCCGGGCGGCCGCTGCGAAGCCTGCCGCGGGGAGGGCCTGGTAAAGATCGAGATGCATTTCCTTCCCGCTGTCTACGTGCCCTGCGAAGTGTGCGGAGGGACCCGATACAACCGCGAGACCCTGGAGATCCGCTACAAGGGAAAGAACATCGCAGAAGTCCTGGAGATGACGGTGGAGGAAGCCCGCTCCCTATTCGGGGCGGTGCCGCCCCTGGAGCGAAAGCTGGGCTTTCTGGAAGATGTGGGCCTTGGGTACATCCGCCTGGGCCAGCCTGCCACCACCCTTTCGGGAGGAGAAGCCCAGCGGGTGAAGCTGGCTTCGGAGCTCTCCCGCCGCAGCGATGGGGCCACCCTCTATCTCCTGGACGAGCCCACCACCGGCCTTCACCCCCACGACATCCAGTACCTGGTGAAGGTGCTGCAGCGCTTCGTGGAGGCAGGCGACACGGTGGTGGTCATCGAGCACAACCTGGATGTCATCAAGCAGGCCGACTGGATCATCGATCTGGGCCCGGAGGGGGGCGACCGGGGCGGGCAGGTGGTGGTGGCGGGAACGCCTGAAGCGGTGGCTGCCTGCTCCTCTTCCTATACCGGCCGCTACCTGGGGCCTGTGTTGGAGGCCGCCTTATCGCCGCGGGCATGATCGGCCTTCCACCGGGAACACTTCCTTTGCGGAGGTGTACCCTATGGCCCACGACAGGACCCCCTTCACCGGCCCGTGGGAAGACCCCCTATCCAGCCGCTCCATCGAGGTCCACACCCGCTTTGTCTCTAGCGATCTCCAAAAGAACGTGGCCTACCTGGAAAAGCTTTTGGGCGTCAAGGAATCCTTCGATATCATCAGCCAACCCTATGAGCTGCGGGGGCGAAAACTCCACATTTTCGTCATCAATGGCTTCTATCAGGAGCAGACCATCCTGCAGCTGTTGGCAGAGCTCCTTTCGGAAGACTCGTGGCCGGAAGAGCGGGAAGGACCCTTTCTACCCCACCTTTTCACCCACGGCCTGACCCTCCCCGGAGTCCAGGTGGTGGACACTGTGGATGAGCTGGCCACGGCGGTTCTGGCCGGCCCTCTGGGGATCCTCATCGATGGCTTCAAGAAGGCTCTGGTGGTGGATACCCGCACCTACCCCGCCCGGATCCCCAACGTTCCCCAGACGGAGAAGGTCATCTTTGGCCCCCAGGACGGCTTTGTGGAAACCCTCCTCTACAACACCGTCCTCATCCGCCGCCGCCTCCGGGATCCCCGCCTGCGCTGCGAAAAGATCACGGTGGGGCGCCATTCCCGCACCGATGTGGCCATCTGCTACCTGGAAGGGGTGGCCGACGAAGGGGTGCTGCAAAAGGTGCGGGAGCGCCTTGCCCGCTCCGACATCCGCAACGTCACCATGGCGGAAAGGGCGGTGGCCAATATCCTCTCCGCCCACCCGTGGAATCCATTGCCCACCGTCCGCTTCACCGAGCGGGCCGACCTGGCGGCCGCCCAGATCGTGGAAGGCCGGGTGGTGGTCATCGTGGATACGGCTCCCAACGCCATCATCGTGCCGGCTCCTTTTTTCACCCATGTGCCCCACCCGGAAGAATTCCACCTGCCGGCCCTGGCGGCCACTTACCTCAGGTGGCTGGCCATCCTGGCAGCCTTGGCCTCGGTGTATCTGCCGGCCATCTGGCTTCTCTCCATCCTGGAACCCCGGCTCCTAGCCTGGCCCTGGCCTACCCGCCCGGCGGGGGGGGCCTTTCTCTCCATTCCTCTCCAGCTGATCCTGGCGGCCGTCAGCATCGAGCTGATCCGCCGGGCGGTCCTCAATACGCCCACCCCTATCGTGGCGGCCATGAGCATCATCGGGGCGGTGGTGGTGGGAGATGCCGTCATCAAAGCCAAGGTGTTCCTCCCGGAAGTGCTGGTGGTCATGGGCCTTTCCGCCGTCTTCAACTTCGCCATCCCTTCGGTGGAGTTCACCTTCATCGCCCGCCTCATGGCCCTCTTCCTCCTCTTCATGACGTGGGGCCTGCACGTGTGGGGCATCCTCCTGGGCACCCTCCTTTTCTTCCTCACGATGCTCTTCACCCGCACCCTGGGGGTTTCTTACCTTTGGCCCCTTTGGCCTTTCGATGCCCGGGCCCTCAAGGCCATCTTCCTGGTGCCGCCCCTTACCGCCGACATGACCTCGGAGGGTGGCTCCTGGCGGCGCCAGACCTGATACCATCAACGTATGAGAGAGGGCGTGCCGCGGGAGATCGCCGAGACCTTGCCCCATCTTCCCGAGCGCCCGGGGGTGTACCTCTACCGGGACCGGGAGGGGCACGTCATCTATGTGGGAAAGGCCAGCTCCCTCAGGGATCGGGTGCGGTCGTACTGGAACGCTTCTTCCTCCCTGGAACCCAGGAAAAGGCGCCTCCTGGAGGAGGCCGCCACGGTGGAGACCATCGTCACCCATGATCCCCTGGAGGCCCTCATCCTGGAGGCCAACCTCATCAAGCTCCACCGGCCCCGTTACAATGTGCGCTTGCGGGACGACAAGCAATACCCTTGGCTACGGATCGACCTCCAGGAAGAGTGGCCCCGGTTGGAGCTGGTGCGAAAACGCTCCGACGATGGCGCCCGCTACTTTGGACCCTACGCCGATGCGGGAGCCCTGAAGGCAGTCCTCCCCACCATCCGGCAGGCGTTTCCTTACCGCAGCTGCAGCGATCGGCGCCTGCGCCAGGGACCGCCCCCTTGCCTCTATTACCACATCGGGCGCTGCAGCGCCCCCTGTGCGGGCTATGTTTCCCGGGAAGACTATCACGCGATGGTGCGGGGCCTGGTGCAGTTTCTGTCGGGTCAGGACGATGCCCTGGTGAAGGACCTCAGGCGTCAGATGGAGGCCAAAGCGGCGGAACTCAAGTTTGAAGAAGCGGCTCGCCTAAGGGATCGGCTCCGCAGCCTGGAGAGGATTCGCAGCGAACAAAAGGCGGTCCTGCGGAGCACCGCCCATCGGGACGTGGTGGCGGTGGCGGCGGAAGAAGACCTGGCGGCAGCCTGCGTCTTTTTCGTCCGCCAGGGGGAAGTGGAAGGCCAGGAGACCTTTCTCCTCTCGGTGGGGGCCGAAAGCGAGGAGCAGGCCATCCTGCGATCTTTTCTCCAGCAGTACTACGGCGAAGGATCCACCGTGCCCAGGGAGATCCTTTGCCCTGTGGATCTGGAGGAGCGGGAGGAGCTGGAAGCTTTCTTAAGCCGCTTGCGAGGCTCCAAGGTTCACCTGCGCCACCCCCGCAGGGGTGAGGCCCGCCGCCTGGTGGAGCTGGTCCAGGAAAACGCCCGGGTGCGCCTTTTGCAAGAGAAATGGCGCCGGGATCGGTCCCGGCAAAAGGGGGAAGAGGCGGCGTCCCAGCTGCAAGAGGTTTTGGATCTGCCGGCTCCCCCCGGGCGCATCGAATGCTTCGACATCTCCCATACCGGCGGAAACCAGGCGGTGGGCGCCATGACGGTCTGGCAAGAGGGCACCCTGGCCCCTTCCCAGTATCGCCGCTTTCGCATCCAGGGGCCCATCACGCCGGGGGATGATCCCGCCGCCATGAGGGAAGTCCTCCACCGCCGGTTTCGCCGTGCCCTGGAGTCCAGGGAAGGGCACCTTCCTCCCGGGGAAGGGGAAGGATGGGCGCGCCTGCCGGACCTCCTCCTTTTGGATGGGGGGGAAGGGCAGCTTTCGGCAGGGCTGGAGGTCCTGCGGGGGCTCGGGCTCTCCATCCCTATCGCAGCCCTTTCCGAAGAGCGGGAGGCGCTCCACCTTCCCGGCCGGTCTCCCCTGCTCTTGCCCCGGGAGGCTCCGGCCCTCCATCTTTTGCAGCAGCTCCGGGATGAAGCCCATCGATTCGGTTTGGGTTACCATCAAAAGCTCCGCTCCAAGAAAGCTTTCCACTCCCTCTTGGACGAGATCCCGGGCATCGGCCCCAAACGGAAGCGAGCCTTGATCCACCAGTTCGGCTCGGTGAGAGCCCTGGTGGAAGCCGGCCCTGAAGCCCTGGAGGCCCTTCCCGGGTTTCCCCGCTCCCTGGCGGAGAAGGTCTATCGCTACCTGGTGGAAGAAGTCAGCGAGGAAATGTAATGGGTAGGCTTAGAGAAAGTCATATATACCCTTGACATCCTTAAGGTATCCCATACACTAAGTCCCGAGGGGAAGGTGGAATATGTCCTACAGACCCTTAGGACGCTGCCCCGTGTGTCAGCACGCCATGGAAGTGAGAGAGCTCCACTGCCCCCACTGCGGCACCACCATTCGGGGGCGGTTCCTTCTCGGCCGCTTTGCCAACCTTACCCCGGAGCAGTGGGATTTCCTGGAGGTCTTCGTCCGCAACCGGGGCAACATTCGGGAGATGGAGAAGGATCTGGGGCTTTCGTATCCCGCGGTCCGTTCCCGCCTGGATCAGCTCCTTTTGGCCCTTGGGTACCCCCCGGATCCCAAAGACCGGGGAGAGGGCCCGGAGGCTCAGGATCGCTTGGCCATCCTGGAAAAAGTGGAAAAAGGCGAGCTGACGCCGGCAGAAGCAGCGCGCCTCTTGAGAGGAGAGCGCTCCCAAGATGGATGAGAAGCGCAAGGTTCTGGAGCTGGTGGAAAAGGGCCTCATCAGCGCCGATGAAGCCCTGGAACTCCTGGAAGCCCTGGAGAATGCGGAAAGGCAAGCGGCGGCCCCTGACCTCCTGGAGGCCGAGGAAGGGGACGGCTCCCTTTTCCACCTCGATGTCAACGTCACTGGCGCTGATATCTACCTGGCCGTGGGGGACGGGGAGAAGGTGACGGTGGTAAAAGAGGGCAAAGGGGCCGACCGTATCCAGGTGGAGGAAGGGCCCATGTACCTCCGCCTCTACGAGCGGCGGGAGATCGGCTGGGAGCGGCTGTTGCTCCCCTCTGTCTCCGCTTCGGCCCGGGTGAGGGTGACCCTCCCCAGGAGCTTTCGCCTCCGGGGCCAGGTGAGGACGGTGTCGGGGGATGTCCAAGGGGAATTGCCATCGGGAAGGGATCTCCTCCTCCGGACTGTCTCGGGAGATATGGACCTGATGGGGGCCTTTGCGGCGGTGGAAGCCCATTCCGTGAGCGGCGATCTTCGCTTGCGGATGAAGGCTCTCTTTCCCGATGGCCTGCGGGTTTCCCTCCATACCGTCAGCGGCGACGTCCGCCTGGTCCTTCCCCGCGGAACCTATGGGATCCGTGGACAGGGGAGCGCCGTGTCGGGCGATGTGGATCTGGAGCTGCCGGGGGTGGAGAGAAAGAAGCAGGGCGTCAGCTACAGCTTCCATCGAGCCGGTGACCCTGCGGTGGATCTGCGCTTCAAGACGGTTTCGGGGGATGTGGCCGTCAGGGAAGGGGTGGTGTAGGTGAAGGCGGATAAAGAGCGGATGCAGATCCTCAAGATGTTGGAAGAAAAGAAGATCACCGCAGAGGAGGCGGCGGACCTTCTATCCTCCCTGGAGGCGGCTGCCCCGGGGGCAGTCTCCTTGCCGGGAAAGAACAAGTCCCGCTGGCTGCGGGTGCGGGTGCGGTCTGAGGATGGGGATCGGGTGGAGGTGAACCTGCCCGTCAGTTTGATCCGGGTGGCCAAACATTTTCTATCGGAAATCAACATTCAGGGCCGCACCATCCAGGTCGACGATTTGGAAGCCCTCATCGCGGACGCCTTGGAGGCGGAAGGGAAGATGGTGGAGGTGGAATCTGCCGCCGGGGATCACGTGGAGATCTTTGTGGACTAGGGCTGGCCTTCCCGCTCCGGATCGGAAGGATCATCTTCCTTCTCCGCGGGGCGAAAGGATTGGGGGAGGCTGGTCCTCCGCTGGTGCTGGGTGGTGGCCCACCACCAGATGAGGCCTCCCATGGCGGCCAGGGCGGCGACCCACCACCAGAAAAGGGCATGGGCGCTGGTCACTCCTTGGGCAGCCAAGGTTAACATCGGATCACCTCAATAGGAGTTTCCCCAGGGGGCGGGGAAGCTTATGCGGAGGAGGCAAGGAATTCATGCTCTTGCTGCGCTGGCTCTTGACGACAGTGGCCATTCTCATCGTGGGCTACGCGTTCCCCAACCTCTTGCGGGTAGAAAATGTCTGGACGGCCATCATCGGTGCCCTTTTCCTCGGCTTGGCCAACGCCCTGATCCGGCCCATCCTTTTGATCCTCACCCTCCCCATCAACATCCTGACCCTAGGCCTCTTTACCCTCATCATCAACGGCCTTATGCTCTGGGCCGTGGTGGCCATCACGCCGGGGATGGCGGTGGGAGGTTTTTGGGCGGCGGTGCTGGCCGCCCTCATCATCAGCCTCATCAGCGGCTTTCTCAATTGGATGGTGGAATCCTGAGGGAGAGTTCCCGGTCGATGGCGGCCAGGGCTTCTCCCGCATCCTGGTGCAGGATGCGAAAAGCAAGGTCGTCCAAGGGAGTCGGCTCCTGATTGATGATGATGAGCTTTCCCTTTTGGGCCGCCAGGCGCGGCAGGGAAGCGGCGGGGTAGACCTGCAGGGAAGAGCCCACCGCCAGCATGAGATCCGCCTGCCGGGTGAGGTCCAGGGCTCCGTCCCAGACGTCCCGGGGGAGCGCTTCCCCGAAGAGGACCACATGGGGGCGTAGCCTTCCGCCGCAGACGGGGCAAGAGCCTTGGGCCATGGCTTCAGGCCGGAAGAACCGGCCGCAGCGCTGGCAGCGGATGGTATGGAGATCCCCGTGGAGGGGGAAGACCTTTTGGGAGCCGGCCCGTTGATGGAGGCCATCGACGTTCTGGGTGATGATTCCCGCCAAAAGGCCTCTTTGCTCCCACTGGGCCAGGATGCGGTGGACAGGGTTGGGGTCCACTTTCTGCAACGTCTCCAGGCGCCACAGGTAAAAGGCCCGCATCTCTTCGTAGCGTTCTTCCAGGGCATGCTCCAGGGTTTCCCGGCTGGCCAGGGCTTCGGGAAACTGGCGCCAAAGACCCCGGGTGGAGCGAAAGTCCGGCAGACCCGAAGCGGTGCTGGACCCGGCACCGGTGAAGGCGACGGCTGTTTCCGCCTGCCAGAGGGCGAGAGCGACTTCTTCATGGATCGCGGCCATGGTGAACTCACCTACCTTTCTTGAAGGAGGAGGCGGGCGCCGTGGGGGGCAGGGGTGACGGTCCCGGCCCGGTAACCTGACCGCCGCAGCGACGCGACGAAAAGGGCGGGTTCTTCCTCGGGCCACAGGAAGAGGACGCCGCCGTCGTCCAGGAGGACTCCCCTGGCTCCCGGAAGGGCCACAGGCCCTTCCAACAGCTCCATCCAGGCGCGCCAGTGCCCAGGAAGTGTGGCGGCATCCCCATCCCAGCGGGGAAGGGGAGGGAGGGTCCCCTGGTAGGCTGAAAGGAGCAGGCGCTTCCGAGCCCACCCCGGGGGTGGAAGCTGGGGATGCCAGGCCCACACCAGCTGGGAGACTAGCTCCTCCAAAGCTCCTTTCTCCCCGGGGGAGAGGGGTTCTTCCGCCAGGGGAAGGCCGTCCTCTAAAGGGGCAGCGCTCTTGAGTCGGCAGGTCCCCCAAAGGCCAGCCAGGGCATCGGCCAGGGGCGGGGGCGCCTTCCGCTTTCGGCCTTCCCGGAAGGCCCCTCTTTGGGCCATGGCGGCCCATCCTCCCGGATATCCCTGAGCAGCCTTGCGGGCTTCCCGGCGCAGGGCAGCCAGAAGGCGGGCCCGGGGTCCCCAGACGGCCCCGTAGACGGCTGGGGGAAAGGGGCCTGAAGGGAGACCATCCCACCAGCCGGGGGAGAGGGGAAGGGGGTAGGGGAGCGAAATCGCCCAGCGCCAGGCCTGCATGATCCCATCATGGCACAATAAGAGGGAAGGAGCCGAGGCTTGGTTGAGAAACTTCCCCTCATCCTCATCACGGGGCTTTCCGGAGCCGGAAAGACGACGGCCATCCGGGCCTTTGAAGACCTGGAATTTTTCTGCGTCGACAACCTCCCCCCTCGCCTCCTCCCGGGGCTGGTGGAACTCATCGAGGAGGCCGACCTGGCGGTGGCGGGCATTGCTGCCGTCATCGATGCCCGAGGCCGGGCCCTTTTCGATCAGATGTTGCCGGCCCTTTCCCAGCTGGAATCCAGGCACCAGCCTTATGAGATCCTCTTTCTGGAAGCGGAAGACAGGGTCCTGGTGCAGCGGTTCCAGGAGGCCCGCCGTCCCCATCCCCTCTTCCCCGGTCGCCGCCTCCTGGAGGCCATCCAGGAAGAGGGGAGGCGGCTGGAACCCCTCAAGGGAAGGGCCCGTTACATCCTGGATACGTCCGCCATGAAGCCTCGGGACCTGATGCAAAAGATCCATCACCTGTACGGGGACCAGGCAGGGGAAGCCCTCCGCCTCATCTTGATGTCCTTTGGCTTCAAGGGGGGACTTCCCCCCGATGCCGACATGGTCTTCGACGCCCGGTTTTTGCCCAATCCTTTTTATGTGGCGGAGCTCCGGGACCTTCCCGGCACCGACGGCCGGGTGGAAGATTATGTCTGGAACTGGCCGGAGACGCGGACGTTTTTTGCCAAGGTGAAAGATCTTTTGCAGTTTCTCCTGCCCCTTGTGCGGGGGGAGGGCCGATCCCAGTTCGTGGTGGCGGTGGGATGCACCGGCGGGTTTCACCGCTCGGTGGTGCTGGTGGAACGGCTGGCCCGGGAGCTCCGGGCCCCGGGGGTGGACGTCCGGGTGCAGCATCGGGATTGCCAGGATCGGGTTCCCGATGGAGGGCTGCCGTGAAAGACTGGTTTCTCTGGCTCTATCCGGGGTTGAAGGTGAAACGTTACCTCCTCCTGATGGCTGGGGGCCTTCTTTGCCTGGTCCTAGGGCTCTACCTGGCGGCCGGACCTTACTGGATCCACTGGCCGGCCCTTCTGGGCTGGGAGGAGCGGCGCCGCCTGCTGGCCCTGGGTTTGGGGATTCTGGGGCTGGCGGCAACCCTTTACGGCGGCCGCCAGATGGTGCGCTCCATCCTCTGGGGGATCTTCCCGGGGGCGGAAGGTCATGTGGGGGAGAAAGTCTGGGCGAGGCGTTACCTGCGCCGGGGACCCAGGGCGGTGGCCCTGGGCGGGGGAACCGGGCTTTCCACCCTTCTCCGCGGCCTGAAGCATTACACCCACAACCTGACAGCCATCGTCAGCGTCACCGACGATGGGGGGAGCTCCGGCCGCCTGCGCCAGGATATGGGGATCCAGCCTCCCGGCGATGTCAGGAATGTCCTGGTGGCCCTGGCGGCTTCTGATTCGGAGATGGGCAAGGTGCTGCAGCACCGCTTCCAGAAGGGAGAGTTGGCGGGGCACAGCCTCGGCAATCTTTTTTTGGGGGCGCTGGTGGAGATCTTCGGCAGCTTGGAAGAAGCCATCCGGGTTTCCTCGGAAATTTTGGCGGTGGATGGAACCGTTCTCCCTTCCAGCCGCGCCGACGTCACCCTGGTGGCGGAATTCCCTGACGGGAGCCAGGTGCGGGGAGAGACGGCCATCGTGAATGGGGTGAAGGCGAAAGGCCCTTTTCGCAAGCTCTTCCTCGATCCTCCCGCTGCCCGGCCACCCCAAGCAGCCCTGGAAGCCCTGGCGGCGGCCGACATCATCCTCCTGGGGCCCGGTTCCCTCTTCACCAGCGTGATTCCCCATCTACTCCTTCCCGAGATCCGGGAGGGGATCCGCCGCTCCCGGGCTCTGAAGGTGTATGTCCTCAACATCATGACGCAGCCGGGAGAGACGGCAGGGATGACGGCGCGGGCCCATGTGGAAGCCCTGGAAGCCTACCTCGGCAAGGGCGTCCTGGATGTGATCGTGGGGGCCACGGGGCCCTATGATCCGCAACTTCTGGAGGCTTACGAAGTCGACGGGGCCCACCCCCTGGAATGGGATCTGCCTCCCCGCTGGGGAAAAGCCCGGGTGGTACGGGCTCCGCTGGTGGAAAACCGGCAGTGGATCCGCCACGATTCCGACAAGCTGGCCCGGCAGGTGATGGAAATCCTCCTGGATGAAGGCCTCAAGGAGCGGGGGCGCTGGGTGGAACGCCTCATTCTCTCGGAGAGGCTGAGCCGCCGGTGAATTTCACGCAGCGGGTCAAGGAGGAGATGGCCCGCTCCGCGCCCCGTGGGCGCCAGGGGGCCGAATCCTTTTTCCGGGGATGGCTGCGGGCCCGGGGAACGGCGGTGCGCAGGGGCGAGGACGTCCGGGCGGTCCTTCCCCTGCGGGATTGGGTGGCCCTTAGGCTGGCGCGGAGCCTGTTGAAGGAGCTGGGGTGGCCCTACACCATCTGGAGGCGGAAAAGCCGCAGAGCGCCCTTTCTTCTCATGACCTGGGGAGACCAGTGGCGGCAATGGTGGCAAGAGTGGTGGCAGGCCCTGGAAGAGAGCCGTTCCTGGACCCCCCTGGCCGGGGCCACCCAGCGCCGCCAGTTCATCAGGGGCCTCTTTTTCGGAGCGGGGAGCATGGCGGGGTTGGGGAGATCTCCCCACTGGGAGCTTCACCTGGAGCGGGAGGAGGCGGCCCGGGAGGCGGCGGCGGTCCTCCGGGAGCTGGGATTTTTGCCGGGACTTCATAGGAGACGGGGAGCCTTCGTGGTATATCTGAAAGGGACAGGGCCCATCGGGGACATGCTGCGCCTTCTGGAAACTCCCCAGGCCCTTTTGGCCTTTGAGGAGGAGCGGGCGCAAAGGGAGCTCCGCAGCCAGGTGAACCGCCTGGTGAATGCCGATACTGCCAACATGGGGCGGGCCCTGGAGGCGGGCATCAAGGACGGGGAGGCCATCCGCCGCCTCCTGGCCCAGGGGGGATGGGGCATGATCCCCGAGGAGTGGCGGCCTCTGGCGCGCCTGCGGCTCCTCCGGCCGGAAGCCACCTTGGAAGAGCTGGGGCGCCAGGTCGATCCTCCCCTCCATCGCTCGGCGGTGCAACGGCGATTGCATGCCCTACGGCGGAAGGCGGAAGAGCTCGATAAGGAGAGAAAGGGAGGGGTGCCATGAAACCCCTGGAGGGAAAGGAGCTGCGGCAAGGGGACCCCAGAAGGGCCCTGGGGCGTATCGAGGGGCCCTTGCAGGCGGTGGAGTCCATGCTCAAGGAGATCCTCAGCACCGATGATCCCTTCCTGAAGCCGGTTCTCGAACATCTGGGCCGGGGGGGAGGAAAAAGGCTGCGGCCGGCCCTCTTCCTTCTCTCAGTGGAGGCTTGCCAGGGAAACCCTTACGATTACGTGCCGGTGGCCGCCGCTCTGGAATGCGTCCACATGGCCTCCCTGGTCCATGACGATGTCATCGACGAGGCAGACCGCCGGAGGGGTCTGCCCACGGTC
>JASBVX010000227.1 GCA_029960865.1 Bacillota bacterium
TGGATGTTCCTCTGGATCGCGGCGTTTTCCGCCGGAAGGCCGAAGGCATCGAACCCAAAGGGGACAAAAACGTTGTAACCCCTCATGCGCAGGTACCGAGCCAGGGCATCCACCGGCGTCAGGGCGTACCAGTGGCCGATGTGGAGATCGCCGCTGGGATAAGGAAACATGGTGAGGAGGTAAAACTTTTCCCCAGGACCCTCAGGATTCCAGCGGTAAGGATTCTCCCCCTGCCAGGCCTCCCGCCATTTCTTCTCGACCTCATGCACCTCGTACATACGCTACCCCCACCTCTTTGCCTTGCCCTAAAGATAGGAGGCCCCATCCCCAAGGGACGGAGCCTCTCCGCGGTACCACCCTCGTTGGCCGGCTTGCCGGCCCCCTCTGGCCCCGATAACGGAGGGCACCCGCCGCAGCTACTGGTGAGAAGCGTTCGCTAGCGGAGCTCCTGGGCGAGTTCAGTCACCCTGCCGGACCGGTTCTCAGCAAACCCGGCTCTCTGTCCCTGGCACCCGGTGGCTTACTGCTCCCATTCATCGCCGTCTTTCGCTTATGGTAGCATTGTACGTAGAAGAACAAGGGGGATCAATCCATGGAAATCGGTCTGTTTACTTTTGGTGACATGGGCATCGATCCGGAAACCGGCAAACCCATCACCCCCCAGGAGCGCATGCGGCGTCTTATGGAGGAAGTGAAGCTGGCCGATGAGGTGGGCCTCGATGTGTGGGCCGTGGGGGAACACCACCGCCCCGATTATGTGGTCTCCAGCCCTTCCACAGTGTTGGCCGGGGCCGCCACCATCACCGAGAAGATCCGTCTCTCCAGCGCTGTGGTGGTTTTGAGCTCTGAAGACCCGGTTCGGGTCTTTCAGCAATTCGCCACTGTCGATCTCCTCTCCGGCGGGAGAGCGGAAATCATGGCGGGAAGAGGTTCCTTCATCGAAAGTTTTCCCCTTTTTGGCTATGAACTGGATGATTATGAAGAACTCTTCACGGAAAAGCTGGACCTTCTCCTGCGCATTCGGAAAGACACCTTTGTCACCTGGAGAGGGGAACACCGGGCCCCTCTCCATGGGCAAGGGATTTTTCCCCGCCCGATCCAGAATCCTTTGCCGGTATGGCTGGCCGTAGGAGGAACTCCCGCCTCGGCAGCCAGAGCGGGAAGCCTGGGCCTCCCCATGTCCCTGGCCATCATCGGAGGTCTCCCGGAACGCTTTACGGTCTTTGCCCGTATCCACCGCCAGGCGGCGGAGAAAGCAGGTCTTCCCCAGCCTCCTTTGGCCATCAGTGCCCATGGTTTCATCGCCGACACCCCGGAGGAGGCGGTCAGGCTGGCCTTCCCTGCCTTCAGCCAGGTGATGAACCGCATCGGCCGGGAGAGAGGCTGGGCTCCCATGACGGAAGAGCAATTCCAGTTCTCCCGTTCCCTCAGAGGGGCCGATTTCGTAGGGAGCCCGCAGGAGATCGTGGAGAAGATCCTCTATCAGCATGAGCTCTTTGGCCACCAGCGCTTCCTCATGCAGATGGTGGGCCTCTTTCCCCACCGACAGGTCTTGCGGTCCATCGAGCTGCTGGGGGATAAGGTAGCGCCGGAGGTGAGGAAGGCCCTCAAGGCTTCTTCCCCAATCTGAGGCCGCTGGAAAACCGAAAGAGGGTCTCCCAAGGAGAAGGACGGGACAACCGCCCAGGTTATCCCGTCCCTCCCTTTTTCTTTCCTCGTCGTGATCCTTTCCGTCACCTAGCGCCTTCGAGGTCTCAGAAGGGAATGCAGAGGATCGAACCCACCACCAGCTGATTGGGATCCACCCCGGGGTTGGCCGCCTGGAGAGCCTGGACCGATACCCCAAAACGCTGGGACAGGCGGAAGAACGTATCCCCGGCCTTGACAGTGTAGGGGAAGGTATGGGGCGGGCACTGCTTGGGAGGCGGCGTCACCTGGGGAATGCAGATCACTTGCCCGATCTGCAGTTTGCTGGGATCGACCCCGGGATTGGCTGCCTGGATGGCTGCCACCGTGGTGCCGTATTTCTGGGCCAGGGAGTAGAAGGTATCCCCTGCCTGGACGGTGTAAGCAAAGGTCCCCGGAGGACAGGTGGTGGGAGGGGGCGTCACCTGGGGAATGCAGATCA
>JASBVX010000228.1 GCA_029960865.1 Bacillota bacterium
GGGCTGGTGGTGACGGGGGCAGGCGAGAACTTCTCCGTCGGGGCCAACCTTCTGCTGGTCCTCATGGCAGTCCAGTCCAACGCCGTGGATCAGGTGGAGCAGGCCACCCGCTCCTTCCAGGACGTCAACATGAAGCTGAAATATGCCCGCCGGCCGGTGGTGGTGGCCATCCATGGCCTCACCCTGGGCGGGGGGGCCGAGATGACCCTTTCGGCGCCCGCCGTCCAAGCGGCCCTGGAGAGCTACATCGGCCTGGTAGAAGTGGGGGCGGGCCTCATTCCCGGAGGAGGAGGGACCAAAGAGCGCTGGATTCACGCTGTGAACCAGGTTCCCCCCGATGCCCCCGTGGATCTGAACGCCCTCTTGCAGTGGGTCTTCCAGACGATCGCCTTGGCCCGGGTGTCCACAGGTGCCATGGAAGGCCGCGCCCTGGGGTACTTGGGGCCTGAAGACGGCATCTCCGTCGACCGGGATCGCCTCCTCATGGATGCCCGCAGGCGAGTCATCCTCATGGATGAAGAAGGGTTCCAGGCCCGCTTGCGGGTACCGGTGCCGGTGGCGGGGAAAGAGGGCAAGGCGCAGCTTCTCTTGGCGGTGGACGAGATGTGGCGGGGGCGCCAAATCAGCGACCACGACCGCCTTATCGCCACCCATCTGGCCCATGTCCTTGCGGGGGGAGATCTTCCCGCCGGCACCCTGGTGGACGAGCAGCATTTCCTGGATCTGGAGCGGGAAGCTTTCATCGCCCTCTGCAAAGAAGAGAAGACCCAGGCCCGCATGGCTCATCTCCTGCAGACGGGTAAGCCCCTTAGGAATTAGGAGGGAGTGCCCATGAACGAAGCATGGATTGTGGCCGGAGTTCGCACCCCTATCGGCAGGGCGCCCCGCGGCACCCTGAGGGGCATGTCGCCCCTGATCCTGGCGGAGATGGTGGTGCGGGAGGCCCTCAGGCGTTCCGGTCTGCCGGCGGAAGACGTGGAAGACGTGGTGCTGGGCTGCGCCCTGCCGGAGGCGGAACAGGGGTTGAACGTGGCCCGGCTGGCGGCGCTGAAGGCAGGGCTTCCCACCAGCGTGGGCGGCCTGACCGTCAATCGTTTCTGTTCCTCGGGGCTCCAGTCCATCGCCATCGCCGCCCACCACGTCCAGGCGGGGACGGCCCATGTGATGGTGGCCGGGGGCGTGGAATCCATGAGCCGGGTGCCCATGGTGGGTTACACTCCCTCGCCCGATCCCGCCCTGACGGCATCCTGGCCGGAAGTGTACATGTCCATGGGCCAGACGGCAGAAGAAGTGGCCACCCGCTGGCACGTTTCCCGGGAAGACATGGACCGCTACAGTCTGGACAGCCACCGCAGAGCGCAGGCGGCCACCGAGGAAGGCCGCTTCAAGGATGAGATCCTGCCGGTACCGGTCCCTAAAGGCCGTCTTTTCCCTGCGCCCCCCAACGGGATACGCCTGGGAGTGGCGGCGGCCCGGCAGGCGGCGGGAGGTCCCCTGGGTTTTTGGGAGCGGGGGGGAACCTGGCCGGAGGAGGAAGACGAAGAGACGATCCTTTTCGAAAAGGACGAAGGCATCCGTCCCGATACCTCCATGGAGGCTTTGGCGCGGCTCCGCCCCGCTTTCCGCCAGGGAGGGTCGGTGACGGCCGGGAACTCTTCCCAGACCAGCGACGGGGCGGCGGCAGTGGTGGTGGTCTCCTCCGAGTACGGCAAAGCCCTCGGTTTGAAACCCCGCTTGATCTTCCGGTCCTTTGCCTTGGCCGGGGTCGATCCCGAGATCATGGGGGTGGGCCCCCTGAAGGCGGTGCCCAAGGCTCTGGCTCCCCTTGGGCTGAAAGTTTCCGATATGGATGTGGTGGAACTCAACGAAGCCTTTGCCTCCCAGACCCTGGCGGTCATCCGGGGCTTGGAGATGGATCCGGCCAAGGTCAATCCCAACGGGGGTGCCATCGCCCTGGGCCACCCCTTGGGGGCCACGGGAGCCCGCCAGACGGTGACCATCATGCATGAACTGGAGAGGCGAGGGGGCCATTTCGGCCTCGTGACCATGTGCATCGGCGGCGGCATGGGGGCGGCCGGCCTGACCTTCTTCATCGTCCGCAGTCGGCCTGATGCCCTCCTTTTC
>JASBVX010000007.1 GCA_029960865.1 Bacillota bacterium
GCTGAAACCTGCACCACAGGGGCAAAAGGCAGGAAGGAGAAGGCTTCTTTCACTTCCCTCAGCCGCTCCTCAGCTTCCTTTCCCGGAAGGCGGTCGCTCTTGTTGACCACCAGGACGGCTCCTTTTTTCGCCTTCTGGATGAGCCCGCCGATCCGCTGGTCCAGAGCCACCACCCCTTCTGCCCCGTCCAGCACCAAAAGAGCCAAATGGCTGAGGCGAAGAGCCTCCTCGGCGCGGCGGACGCTGAAGAATTCGATGCCCCGCTCCACCCGCCCCGGGCGGCGCAAACCGGCGGTGTCCACCAGCACAAACGGCCGGCCTTCCAGCTCCAGGGGCCAGGTCACCGCGTCTCGGGTGGTCCCGGGAAGGGAGCTCACCACCTGCCGGTTCTCCCCCAAAAGAGCGTTGGCCAAGGAAGACTTCCCCACGTTGGGCCTCCCCAGAAGGGTGAGGCGGAGGGGCTCAGGGCCCGGGGTCCGGGATTCTTCTGTGGGGACCTGCAGGCGGGCCGCCACCTCATCCAAAAGATCCGCCACTCCCTGCCCGTGGGCCGCCGAAACCGGCCAAGGATCCCCCAGACCCAGGCGGTAGAATTCGAACGTTCCCGCCCGATGGGAGGGGTGGTCCACCTTGTTGACCACCAGGATCACTTTCTCATGGTGAGGCCGGAGCCTCCGGGCCACTTCCTCATCCACCGGGGTGAGGCCATCCCGGCCATCCACCAGGAAAAGGATCAGCCGGGCCACTTCCAGAAGTCCGTGGACCTTTCCTTCCACTTCTTCTTGCAGGGGATCGCTCCCTGGCGCCAAAAGGCCTCCCGAATCGCAAAGACGAAAGGTGCGCCCGTTCCAGCGGACCTCCCGGCAAAGGATGTCCCGGGTGGTCCCTGGCTCATGGGTGACGATGGCTTCCCTTTGCCCCGCAATCCGGTTGTAGAGGCTCGATTTGCCCACATTGGGCCTGCCCACCAAAAGGACCATCTCCAAAGGATCCCCCCTCAGGTGTGGCGGCGGAGGATAGCCTCCCTCAAGGCTTCCACCCCCTCGGCCAGGGCCACCGCCACCAAGCCTGCCAGGATGCCGGCATCCAAGGCACCCCCTCCTCCGATCCAGACCTTGCCGGGCATGCCGGCCGTCACCAGGTCCAGGTAGTGGAGGCTATCGGCCAAAAGCACTCCGACCGTCCCCGCCACAAAGCCGGCTCGCCAGGAACGGCCCAGGCCATATCCCAGGATACCGGCTGCCAGCCCGGAAAGGTAGGCGGTGCCGAGGGGCAGGCTCTCCCCGGGGTCCCCGGTGTAGGTCCGCCCCAGCACCCAAAGAAGGATACCTGTCAGAAGGGGGGCCGCCCAGGTCCGCCACCTTTCCCAGGGGCTGTCAGAGCGGATGTATAGGTAAACCGCCAGGGCCAAAGGAACCAGCCCTCCCCCCACGTTGAGGACCACCGCCTGGGGACCGCGGCTGAGGGGCAGGTTCACAAAGCTTCCCAAAAGGATGGCCAAAAGCCAGGCCACCCCTCCCAGGGGGCCCAAGCCGAACCGGGATAGGGTGCGGCCCATCCAGCCGAAGTAGATCAGCACCGCCAGCGCCAGAAGGATGGCCCGGGCGCCGGGCATAAAAGACCCCCTGGCAGAAGAGCATCTCCGGCCAGGGGGTTTCTCATGCTTTCCGAAGCTCAGCGGCCTTCCTCTTCGTCCTCATCTTCGCCGTCTTTGCCATGGGCCAGCCGCTCCCGCATCTCTTCCAGAAGGCTGCCGAACCGGTTCCCCAGGGTGAGATCGTCAGGCCGGGAGGGGGAGCTCTCCGCCCGCGGCCCAAAGGACACCGGCCGCTCCGCCTCCTTGATCGAAAGGCTGATCCGCCGATCGGGCAAGGACACCCGCAGCACCTTCACCCGCACTTCCTGCCCCTCCCGCACCACATCGGCAGGATCATGGACGTGCCAGTCGGCCAGCTGGGAGATATGGACCAGGCCTTCCAGGCCCGGTTCCAGCTGGACAAAGGCGCCGAAAGGAGCCAGCCGCACCACTTTGCCGTAGTGGATGGATCCCACGGCATATTTCTCTTCCGCCGTCTCCCAGGGGTCCTTCAGTACCTGTTTACGGCTGAGGGAGATGCGCCCCTTCTCCCGGTCCAGGTGGAGGATGTAGACATCGATCTCATCTCCCACGTTCAAAACGTCGGAAGGATGATTCACCCGGCCCCAAGCCATCTCCGACACGTGCAAAAGGCCATCCACCCCGCCCAGATCGATAAAGGCACCAAAATCTGTGAGGCCCTTCACCACGCCCCGGCGAATCTCCCCTTCTTCCAACTCCGCCCACGTCTTTTCCTTCAGGCGCTGCCGCTCTTCTTCCAACACCACCTTGTGGGAGAGGATGACCCGGTTCTTGCTGGGATCCAGCTCGATGATCCGGGCTCGCAAGGGATGGCCCACATAGGTGGAAAGATCGTTCACATAACCCATCTCCACCTGGGAGGCCGGCATGAAGCCCCGCAGGCCCACGTCCAGGACAAGGCCTCCCTTGACGTGCTCCACCACCGGCGCCTCGATGATCTCTTTACGGTCGTAAGCCTCCTGCAGTCGCTCCCATGCCGCCCGCTCCACCGCCCGGCGGTAGGACACCACGGGCCCGTTTTCCCCGTCCAGGGAGAGGATCTCTACGGGAAGGCGCATCCCCACCTTGAAGAAATCCTCCGGCTTTTGCACCAGCCCCAGATTCAGCTCGCCCCGGGGCACGACGGCATCCGCCTTGTAACCGATGTCCACCAGGATCGACTCATCCTGGATGGCCGTCACGGTGGCCTCCACGATCTGGCCCGGCTCCAGCGAAGGCAGGGTCAGGGCCGCCTCCTCCTGGCTGGCCGCCTCTTCTTGATTCATCTTTTCCTTTTCTTCCAATCTTAAGACCTCCTGATCGTCAAACCGCCTGGTCCCAGAGAGCCCGGATGCGGTCCATGATTTCTCCATCTGCCACTTGCGCCAGGTGCTCCCGCTCTTTCGGGGCCATCCCCGGCGCCAGGTAGAAAGGTTCACCGATGGCTACATGTATCCCCCCCCGAAAACGATATTGGCCGCGGATGGCGACGGGCACCACGGGAACGCCCGCCTTCAAGGCCAAAAGGGCCGCCCAGGGCTGGGCCTTCCCCGGCCTCCCCTCCTGGTCCCGCTTAAAGCGGGTCCCTTCCGGAAACATCACGACGGCCTGACCTTCTTCCAGGAGGCGCAGGGCCCGCCGCAATGCCTGGCGATCCCGTCCGTCCCGGCGAACGGGAAAAGCGCCCACCCACCGCAGGACCGTCCCCAAAAACGGAATGCGAAAAAGCTCTTCCTTGGCCATGTAGTGGAGGGTCCGGGGAAAGACCACCCCCACCAGGGGAGGATCCCAGGCGC
The DNA here is from genome assembly GCA_029960865.1 of Bacillota bacterium. Taxonomy (GTDB): domain Bacteria; phylum Bacillota; class Sulfobacillia; order RBS10-35; family RBS10-35; genus RBS10-35. The sequence goes on from JASBVX010000007.1 coordinate 3,394, forward strand.
TGAAGTGGTTGGCCACCACCAGGCATCCCCCCTGGGGAAGCTCCCGGCGCCCCTGGACCTGAACGGAAAAAAGCAGTCCATAGGCCACCGCCACCATATAGCGCAAAAAGCGGTAGACCGGTTCCCTCATGGCCGGCGCCCCCCTACCGCTCCCCGGGGAACGTGCCGGGGGAAATAGGACCACATGCGCCGGATCGTCTCCTGCACCTTCACCCCGGTGGTATCCACCCAGATGGCATCGGAGGCCGCTTCGAGGGGAGCCAGAGCCCGCGTTTCGTCCTGATGGTCCCGCTCCAAAACCTCCCGCAGGACTTGGTCGAAGGTCACAGCAAATCCCTGGCGCCGGAGCTGCCGGAACCGGCGGCGCGCCCGCTCCTGCGGACTGGCGGTGACAAAAAACTTCCGCTGGGCCCAGGGAAACACATGGGTCCCCATGTCGCGGCCATCCACCACCACGCCCCCCCGTTCCCCCCAAGACCGCTGCCATCCCATCAAGGCCTCTCGCACCGCCGGGATTTGGGCAAAAAGAGGCACCGTCCGGGTGACTTCAGGGCTGCGGAGCTGCGCCGTCACGTCTTTCCCGTCCACCTGCACCCGGCACCGCCCATCTTTCCCGGGCACCAGGGATACCTCCAGGTCGTGCAAAAGCTTTGCCACCGCCTCATCATCCTCCGGCCCGATGCCCCGCTGCAGAGCCGCCCACGCCACTGCCCGGTACATCGCTCCCGTATCCAAATAGAGATATCCCAGCTTTGCCGCCAGCAGGCGGGCCAGGGTGCTTTTGCCGGCCCCAGCGGGCCCATCCACCGTCACCACCCAGGGTTTGTCGTTCAAGGAAGGTTCACCTTCCCCAGAAGGGGGATGGGGCGAGGAAGGAAAGGATGCGAGAGGATGAGATGAATGGAACCCATGGGCCGACCCGCACTCCGTTTTTTCAGAGCCAAATCCCCTTGCCTACCACCGTCTCGACAAATCCAGTATACCACCTTCAGGGACCTTTCTCCCACCACCAGGTCATAAGACCATTTCTGGGCTCCAGCACCGTTTCCTGCCGCCGTCCGCCGTAATAGGCCACCAGCCTCACCTGGCCCCCGCCCCAAGGCCGGGCATCCACCTGCACGATCTCCTCCGGATCGATCTCCAGATCCAGATAGTCCACCAGCATCCCCACCGGCATGCCGCTCAACCAGACTTCTCCGCTGCCGCCGTCCCTTACACCCACGGGCCAGAGCTCCACCCGCACCTTCCCTACATCTGGGCGAGCCATGGTCTGGAGTCGCCATACTTCCTGGGCGTAGAGGGCCGCCACCGGATCGGTGTACAGAGCCCAGCCCAGGACCCACCCGGCCAGCAAAAGGGCCAGCGCCGTCAGCCAGGAAGGGACCCTTTTTTCCCTCATGGCCTATACCTATGCCCTTTTCCTCCTTCTAGATGCGGACCAGCTGGCTCACCACCGGCTTTCGCTCCAGCCGGTGGCGAGCTTCCACCCGGCGGACCGTACCGGTCTTGCGACGCAAGACGATGGACTCCGTCCACACCCCATCCCGGGTATGGCGGACACCCCGCAAGAGTTCCCCCCCGGTGATCCCCGTGGCCGCAAAGATGACATCGTCGGCCGGCACCAGATCCTCCAGGGTCAAAAGCTTGTCCCAGGGACGAACCCCCATGGCCTCTGCCCGCTCCTTCTGCGCCTCATCCGCCGGCATCAGTCGCCCCTGGAAGTCCCCGCCCAAACAAGCCAGGGCCGCTGCCGCCAAGACTCCTTCGGGAGCTCCCCCGATCCCCAGAACCATGTCCACACCGCTCTCTTCAAAGCCGGTCGCCACCGCCGGTGCCACATCCCCATCGGAAATGAGACGGATGCGGGCGCCTGCCTCCCTGACCCGCCGCACCAGCTCTTCATGCCGGGGCCGATCCAGGATCACCACCGTCACATGGCTCACCGGCTTTCCCAAGGCAGCCGCCAGCCGGCGCACGTTCTCTTCGGGAGGAAGGTCCAGGGAAATGACCCCTTTCCCTGCGGGTCCCACGGCGATCTTATCCATGTAGCAATCGGGGGCCCGCAAAATCCCCCCTTCGGGAGCCACCGCCAGGACAGCGATGGCTCCCGGCAGACCCTTGGCCACCAGGTTGGTCCCCTCCAGGGGATCCACGGCGATGTGGGCCGGGGAACCGTTGTCGCCGGCCCCCACCTTCTCGCCGATGTACAGCATGGGGGCTTCATCCATCTCCCCCTCGCCGATGACAATCTCGCCCTGGAGCTGGACCGTCTCGAAAAGGCGCCGCATGGCATCCACCGCCGCCTGGTCGGCCTTCTCCTTATCCCCCCGGCCCACCCAGCTGCTGGCGGCCAGAGCCGCCCCTTCCGTGACCCGCACCAGCTCTAAGGTCAGTTCCCTCTTCATCGCGCCTTCCCGCTGGAGCCAAAGAACCTCATCTTCTCTTTGACCACCGCCACCATGGCATCCCGGCCCGGTCCCAACACCTTGCGGGGATCCAGCTGATTCGGATTCTCATCAAGTTTCTCCCGCATCGTCTTCAAGAAGGCCTGCCGCAGCTCCGTATCGATGTTGATCTTGGCCACACCCAAGGAGATGGCTTTTTTCACCTGATCCTCCGGCACCCCGGACCCGCCGTGGAGAACGATGGGGATCTTCACCCGCTTTTGGATCTCCTCCAACCGGGGAAAGTCCAGATCGGGTTTGCCCTTGTAGAGGCCGTGGGCAGTGCCGATGGCCACCGCCAGGTAGTCCACCCCAGTTTCCCTGACGAAGGTTTCCGCCTCCGCCGGATCGGTGAAAAAGGCTTCCTTTTCGCTGACCGCCACCTGCTCCTCCACCCCGCTGATCCGCCCCAGCTCACCTTCCACCGTCACTCCCACCGCATGGGCCATCTCCACAATGCGGCGGGTCTCCCGGATGTTTTCCTCCAGGGGGAGGTGAGACCCATCGAACATGAGGGAGGTCCACCCGTAGCGCAGGCACTGGAGGGCCACCTTCCAGTCGTTGCCGTGGTCCAGATGGAGGGCCACCGGCACCGATACCTCTTCCGCCCCCGCCTTCACCATGGCGGCCAGGTAGGAAGCCCCCGCATAGCTGATGGCCCCCTGGCTCGTCTGGATCATCACCGGGGATTTTTCTTCTTCGGCGGCCCGCAAGATGGCCTGCAAAATCTCCATGTTGTTGATGTTAAAAGACCCGACGGCATACCCTTCTTCATAAGCCCGCCGCAAGAGCTCAATCCCTGGGACCAGCGCCAAGGTCATCGCCTCCTTCACCCTGCGTCTCGTTGGCCCACTGGCCGACGTACACTAGCGCCTCCACCGTCTCCTGGCCCGCCTGCACCTCCACGTAGACCCGTGCCCGGCGGTAGAGAGGAGGCGCCGCATCCGCCCCTTCGTAGTGATCGAGGAAGGTCAGATCGGCATCCCCGATCTCCCACAAAAGTCCTTCCACTTCCCCTTTGGCATCGGGGACGATCATGGGCACCCCCTGGGGCCCTTCGATGCGGCGGTAACCCCGCAAAAGGGCCCTTTGGGGCTCCGGCAGCTTCACCCCTAAAAGGGCCTCCAGCCTGCCCCGGCGCATCAGGGTCCCGTACGTAAACAGCCTCAAAGGTCTTCTTCCCCCCCTTTCCCGGGAACATCCCAGCCTGCGGCCCGAAGCTCCTCCGCCAGCTGCCCCCGCAGGGCCTCCACCTCTTGATAGAGGCGATTTTTACGGGGCTGCAGCGCCCCTCCCAGGTGATCCACCTGGCTGAGGGCCTGGAAAAGGCTGCGGACGGACGCCCGCAGTCGCTTTCCCGCCGGTGTCCGCAGGGCCGCCTGCATCAACCACTTGCGCCCGGGCGCCGGCTCCCCCTGGAGGTAAAGGCAGATGGCCAGGCCATCGCTCAAGACCTGAAGGACGTTATCCAGCAGGGTAAGGGGCTGCCCCCGGCGGATGGACCAGGCCAACGACGCTTGACGCTGGCGGAGATGGCGGTAAGATTGGGCAGCCTTGGTGAGCCACCTCTCCGGTGCGATCACGACAGGCCGCCGCCACACCGCCTCCAACTCTCCCCCGGGATCTTTCAGGATCCGGCCATGCAGGCGAACCATCAGGGCTTCGTCCTCCATCTCATGAATCCGCCGTTCAAAGTCCCCCAGGTTCCAGAGGCGGTAACTGTACCGCTGTCCTCCCTTGCGCCCCCAGGCCGAAGCAGTGGTGGGAACCTCCCGCCCGATCACGTAAAAGTCCAGGGATGAATAAGGATCGGCGTAGCCTGCGGCGGTGGATCCCCCCAGCAAGAGAGCCGCCCCTTGCACCCCGCCGTGATGGCTCCCCGCCTTCTCCAGCGCTTCCTCCCCCACCTCCTCCCAGCGCCTGCGCTCCAGGGTGAACCGTTCCTCAGCCATACCGGTGCTGCACCCCAAATCCTCCCCGGGGATATTCCCAGTGGATGTTCAGGTAAGGGCACCCGATGCGGCTGGCACCGCACTCCACGCACGCCTCGTGAGTAATGTCGATCTTCTGGTCCACCTCGTTCCAGCTGAAGACCCCCGTGGGACAGAACTGGGTGCACCATTTCCCTTCGCACTGCCGGCAGACTTCCGGATCCTTAATGGCCAGGTGGGAGTGGCTGTCCACTTTGAAGGACGTCACCGAAACCTTTTCCCGCAGCCGCGCCTGATTCATGGCCCCATCACCTTCCATGCCCGCAGGGCATCCCGCACCAGCGTAAGGGGCGGAACCGTCCCTCGGATCAGATTCCAAAACTTGGCCCGTTTTTCCTCCTTCGGCCGCCCATCCACGGTGAAATATTCCCGCATCAGGCCGCTCAACAGATGGGGGTAGGCCTGCAGGAAATGGGCGTTCCCTTCGAGGAAAGGAACGGCATCCTGGATCTTTTTCAAATCCTTCAGGATGAAGGATTGAGCCAAGGCCTCCCGGTACCAGGCCAGGCCCCGGGCCGAAAAGTCTCCCTTTTCCTTCGCCCGGATCACCGCTTCCCCCGCCAGCTTCCCGGAGATCATGGCCATGTTGGATCCTTCTCGGTTGATGGGGTTCAAAAAGCCGGCGGCATCCCCCGCCACCAGGACCCCGTTCCCTACCAGGCGCGGGAGGTGGCGATAACCCCGTTCAGGCATCAGCTTGGCGGTGTATTCCACCCGCTCCGCCCCTTCCAAAAGGGGCTTCACCGCCGGATGCATCCGCACCGCGTCCAAAAGATCGCTGACGTTGACCTGGCGGGCCACCAGCTGGGACAGGATGGCCCCTCCCCCGAAGCTGATGGTGTCCTTATTGGTGTAGATGAACACGTTTCCCGCCATCCCCTGGGTGGCGAACCCCACCAGCTCGATGGTGGCCCCTTCCCCCTTTTCGAGACCGAAGCGATCTTCGATCTTCTCGCTAGGAAGGGCCAGCACCTCCTTTACCCCCAAGGCCGCCTGGTCCATGCGCAGATCGGGACCCAGGCCAGCCTCCTGGACCAAAAGGGCATTCACCCCCTGGGCAATGATCACCACCCGGCCATAGACATCCCCGTCTTCCAGGGAGGTCCGCACCCCCACCACCTGGTCCTTTTCTTTGATGAGGCCCGTCACCGTGGCGGAGGTGATGATCATGGCCCCCGCCTCCTCCGCCTGCTGGGCAAACCAGGGATCGAAGCGGGCCCGCAAGACGGTAAAGGCGTTATAAGGGGGCTGGGCCCACTGGCGGGTCCCGTAGCCCACCTGCACGGCCCCTTCCTCATCCAGAAGCCAAATGCTCTGGCGCACCACCGGCCGCTCCACGGGAGCCTTTTCCCAGAACTGGGGCACCAGCTCTTCCGTAGGGTGCCGGTAAAGGACCCCCCCTTGGAGATTCTTCGACCCCGGGTACTCCCCCCGTTCCAGCACCACCACATCCAGGCCTGCCCGGGCCATGGTCAGGGCCGCCGCCACCCCTGCAGGGCCTGCCCCCACCACCACGGCATCAAAGATCTCTTCCGCCACGGCTCTCCCCCCGCTTCACCATACCACTAGGCTTTCCTCTTCAGGCGCTGGGTGGGTGTCCGCCCGGGGATCCGTCCCCTCTTGGCCACCGGCCGCCCCGCGATCTCCTTCAGGTCCAAGGTCATATCGATGGGAGCCGCCCCGCTGATGTAGCTCCCCACCCCAAACCCGTAGGCACCCGCCGCCTTCAAAAGGGGAATCTTCTCCGGGGTAACCCCCCCGCTGACGAAGATCTTCACATGGGAGAAGCCCGCCTGATCCAGGCGAGCCCGGACTTCCCTCACCAGATCCGGCGTCACGCCTCCCCGTTCCGAAGGGGTATCCAGCCGCACCCCCGCCAGGCGGTCCTGCAAGGAAGCCGCCACCCGCAGCGCTTCTTCCGCCTCATCCTTGAAGGTATCCACCAAGACGGTGCGCCCCTCCCCCTTGGGAAGGCTCTGGTCGTAGATCCGGGCTGCCTCCACCGTGTCTCCCACGATCAAGATGAAGGCGTGGGGGATGGTGCCGCTGGGTTCCATCCCAAAAAGCTTGGCCCCCAGGATATTGCTGGCCCCGTCCAGGCCCGCCAGGAGGGCCGCCCGCTCCATCACCGGCGCCACCGCCGGGTGGATGTGGCGGGATCCAAAACAGATCACGGGGGCCTCTCCCGCCGCTTCCTTCACCTGCCGGGCCGCCGTCATCCACGCGCTGCTGGAGGCCAGGATCCCCAGAAGGGCCGTCTCGTGGATTCCAAAAGCCTCATAGGGCCCCACAAGCCGCATGACCACCTCTTTGGCCCCGAAAGGCTCCCCCTCTTCCAGAGACCACACCTCCACTCCCCGGCCCTCCAGGAGATGGAGCACCTCTTCCACCCCCGCCAGGTACCCCGGACGGCTGGCAAAGACCTCTCCCACCACCGGCGTACGGCTGAGGCCGGTCGCTGCCAGCGCCGTCATGGTCTTGACAAAGTAGATATCGGCCACCAGACCCCGGAGAATCTCTTCGTGGGTCGCGCTGAAAAATCGCCCGGAGCGCTCAGGGCGAAAGGCCTCCACATCAGAAAAGCGTATGTCCCCCACGGGCCTCCCCTTTCAAGCGCAAAATGTCCTCTTCCGCAAGCCACCGAAACTGGCCCGGCGCCAGGTTTCCCAGCCCGATGGGTCCGATGGCGGTGCGCACCAGCCTCTTCACCCGGTAACCGCGGGCTTCCCACATGCGGCGGATCTGCCGGTTCATCCCCTGCACCAAGACCATCTCCACCCGGCCCTTCCCCAGCCGCCTGATCTCCCTGGCCAAAGCCCTTTTCCCCTCCAGAAAAATACCTTCCTCCATGGCCCTCAGGTCCTCTTCCCGGGGCTCTCGGTCCAAGGTCACCCGGTAGGTCTTGGGAATGCCGTAGCGGGGCCGCAGCAAAAGCTCCGCCAGCTCCCCATCCCCGGTGAGAAGAATGAGGCCCTCGCTCTCCCGATCGAGCCTTCCCACGGGGTAAAGGCGCATGGGAGACGGGACCAGATCCACCACCGTAGGCCGCCCCTGGGGATCTCGGGCCGTGGAGATGACCCCCCGCGGCTTATAAAGGGCGGCCGTCCAGACGGTGGCGGGAAGTTCCAAACGTTCCCCTTCCACCTCCACCCGGTCCACCCCCGGGCGCACCTGGAAACCCAGCTCCCGCACCACTTCCCCATTCACCTTCACCCGGCCTTCCCGGATCCAGCGCTCCCCCAGGCGCCTGGAGGCGGCTCCTGCCCGGGAAAGAAACTTTTGCAAGCGCCAGGTTTCCACCGTCCCTTAGGCCTCCTTAAGGGCCACCACCAGCTCGATCTCCACCGGCGCCCCCAGGGGGAGTTCAGCCACCCCTACCGCCGACCGGGCGTGTTGGCCCGCTTCCCCAAAGACCTCCTGCAAAAGCTCCGAAGCCCCGTTCACCACCTGGGGCTGCTGGGTAAATCCCTCGTGGCTGGCCACGAAGCCCACCACTTTGACAATCCTTTCCACATGTTCCAGGCTTCCCGCCACGCTCTTCACCGCCGCCAGGGCATTGAGGACCGCCTGGCGGGCCGCCTTTTGCCCCTCTGCCACCGTCACGTCCCGCCCCAGCTTTCCGTGCCAGAGGAGCTCCCCCTGGCGAGTCGGGAGCTGCCCCGAGGTGTAAACCCACGACCCCACCTGGAGGGCCGGCACATAGGCCGCCAGGGGCTTGGCCACCTCGGGGAGGGGATACCCCATCGCCATCAGTTTTTCTTCCCGCGTCATGGTGACACCTCCATCGCAGGCATAGAATACCACAGGCCCTTGGGCCTTCCCCTGCACCATGGGATAATCGGCTTCAGGGAGGTTGTCGACTTGTCCGTCGTTTATCTCAATGGCTCCTTTGTCCCTTACGAAAAGGCGCTGGTCCCCGTGGAAGACCGGGGCTTCCTCTTCGCCGACGGCATCTACGAAGTGATCCGGGTTTATGGGGGAAAACCCTTTGCCCTCCACGACCATATGCTTCGCCTGGCCCGAAGCGCCGAGCTGATGGAGCTTCCCTTCGCCACATCCCCTGCCCACCTGCAGACCATGGCCCTGGAAGCCCTGGCCCGCAGCCACCTTAAGGAAGCTACCATCTACATCCAGGTCACGCGGGGTTTTGCCGGCCCCCGCACCCACGACTGGCCCCAAGAACCCCAACCCACGGAGCTGATCCTGGTCAGAAGCTACGAAGCCTCCCCCAAGGAAGGCCTCCACTTGGCCGCCGTGGAGGACCAGCGCTGGGAGCTCTGCCACATCAAATCCATCGGCCTTTATCTCAACACCCGCGCCCGCCAAGAGGCCCGCAAAAAGGGAGCCGACGACGGCCTTTTCATTCGGGAAGGGGTTGTGACGGAAGCCAGCAGCTCCAATTTTTTCGCGGTGCACCGGGGAAGCCTCCACACCCACCCCGAAGACCATCGCATCCTCCCCGGGATCACCCGCCGCTACGTCCTGCGCCTGGCAAGGGATCTGGGGATCCCCGTCAAGGAAGAGCCTTTTACCTACGAATTGGCCCTGCAGGCCGACGAAGCCTTCATCACCGGCACCACCTCCGAAGTGACCAGCGTCCTTCGCCTGGACCACCATCCCATCGGCGGCGGTCAGCCTGGGCCTATCACCCGTCGTCTCCAGGAAGCCTACCGGGACCTGACCCGCGGTTAGGAAACCTTCCTCCCCGCCATACTACCGGCCAGGGAGGAAGGTTGATGGCATCCAACCAAAAGAAGAGCCCCCAACAAATCTCCGAGAAGCTGCGCCAGCTCGTCCGGGAGGAGCTGGCCACCATTTTTGCAGCTCCTCCCAGCCCCTCGGGGGCGCAGAAGGGGAAGGCCCACGACAACAGCTCCGGGGAGAGCGGCTCATCCCCCTCCTCCTTGGCTCAACAGGAAAAGGAGATCCTCTCCCGCCTGGCAGACCACTTGAGCCAGCTGCGGACGGTCCTCAGCGAAATCCAGACGCTGGCGGACCAGATGGATCAGCTTCTCCAGAGCCGGGGCAGCTCCGGAGGATCCTCCTGATCAGGGGGCTTCCCGGCGCATCATGGACCAAAAGGCTTGATCCTCGTAACCCAAACGCCAGATGGCCACCCCCAAGAGGCCCTTTTCCCGGGCCAAGGCCACCTTGCGCTGGGCCGAAAGCTCGTCTTCATACCAGACGACCCAGTCCCTTCCCCCTTGCGTGTAGCTGAAATGGGGGCTCTCATCCCGGTCCCGGGAGGGGGAGGGTTGCAGCTCTTTGGCCTTCTTCATGGGAAGATCTTCCCCTTGGCCCTGGCTCCATCGGTAACCGTAGGTGGCCACGCCGAGGTAGATCTTCTCCGGCGGTACTCCCTTTTGCAGCGCATAATCCAGCCGGCCCTCCACCCAACCCAAAGAGGCCACCGGCCCCGGAGAGCTGGCCCTCCCGTGCTGGTCGTAGGTCATGAGGATGAGGCTGTCGGCTGCCTGGGCCAGGGAAGGGTAATCATAGGGAGAAGACTTTTCGATCCAGAACGCCGGGATCCGCCACCCCCAGCTTCTTCCCCCGGCTGTGGAGGGCCCTGGCCAGAAGCTCCGTGAACTGGGTCAGGGCCTCCCTGGAGGCAGGCTCCAGGAGCTCAAAATCCAAGATGAGCCCCAGGACCAGGTCACCCCCTTCCTCCACCTTTTGCAGCAACGATGCCACCGCCCGCTCCTGGCGCTCCGGGTGCAAAAGGACTGAATCTTTGCCCTTCTTGTTGGTCACCAGAGGCATAAGGGGAATCCTCTCCTGCCGCACCGTCTCCCACACCAACGGGGTGCTGCGGTCCTCCACCTCCCCGTCGGGGGCCACCCGGTACCAGTGGGGAGAGAGGGCCGTCACGCGATCCTTTTCCGCCACCAGAAGGGATAAATCGCCCCGGACGTCAGGGGAGCCCTCTTCGTCGTAGAAAACGATCACCTGCAACGAGCCATGGGCCCTCCCCCCATCGCCCCCGGGTGCAGGCATGGGCCGGGGGGCAGGCGCCCACCAAGAGCAGGCGGTGCCGAGGAAAAGAAACAACACCATCACCGCGAAAAACCGTCGCATCAGGCTGGCCTCCTCAACCTGCCGGCCTAGTATGCGCGGCCAAGAAGCCTGTCATAAAGGCTATTTTTTCTGCTCCCCCAGAAGGCGGTCCAGCTGCTCCGGCGTGATGCGCACCTCGCGGCTGCGGGAACCCTGATGCGGTCCCACGTACCCTCTCCGTTCCATGGCATCCACCAGCCGCCCCGCCCGGGTGAAGCCCACCCGCAGCCGCCGCTGCAGCATGGACACCGATGCCTGGCGGGTTTCCACCACGATCCGTAGCGCCTCCAGGAAAAGGGGGTCTTCTTCCCCTTCCTCCTCTTCCCCCGCCTCGCTGCCGGCGGCGATTTCCTGGTGAAACTGGGGCTTTCCCTGGCCCCGCACGAATTCCAGCACCCTCTCCAGCTCCCGCTCCGAAATGTAGGCTCCCTGGGCCCGCATCGGTTTGCTGGCCCCCATGGGATAAAAGAGCATATCTCCCTTTCCCAGGAGCTTTTCCGCCCCACCGCCATCGAGAATGGTGCGGGAGTCGGCCTGAGAAGAGACGGCAAACGCGATCCGGGAAGGGATGTTGGCTTTGATCACCCCGGTGATGACGTCCACCGACGGCCTCTGGGTGGCCAGGACCAGGTGGATCCCGGCAGCCCTCGCCATCTGGGCCAGCCTCTGGATGGAGTCTTCCACCTCCTTGGCCGCCACCAGCATCAGATCGGCCAGCTCATCGATGACCAGGACGATGAAGGGCAGCTTCTCCCGCTGGCTGCCCGCGGCCCCCTCGTTGTACCGGTGGATATCCCGGGCTCCCGTTTGGGCAAAGAGCTCGTAGCGCCGCCCCATCTCCGCCAGGAGCCAGCGCAGGGCCCCGGCCGCCTTCTTGGGATCGGTGATGACGGGGGCCAGAAGGTGGGGAATGCCCTCATACACCGAAAGCTCTACCCGTTTGGGGTCCACCAGCAAAAGTTTTACTTCATCGGGGCGGGCTTTAAAAAGAAGGCTTACCAGGATGGTGTTGAGGCAAACGCTCTTGCCGCTCCCGGTGGCCCCGGCAATAAGAAGGTGGAGCATCCGTTCCAAGGAATGGACCAGGGGCTGTCCCGCCACATCTTCCCCCAACGCCAGGGTCAGGCGGGAAGCCGACTGCTGAAAGGCACCCTGTCGGATGATGCTTCCCACCGGCACCGTCCGCACCTCGGCGTTGGGCACCTCGATCCCCACTGCCGCCTTCCCCGGAATGGGAGCCACCACCCGCACAGGAGACGCTGCCATGCTGAGGGCGATATCATCGGCCAGGGCCGCGATGCGGCTCACCTTCACCCCCGCCGCCGGCTGCACCTCAAACCGGGTGACGGCAGGGCCTTCTTCGCTCCCCACCACCTTGGCCTGGATCCCGAAGCTGCGCAGGGTCTTCTCCAGAGCCCAGGCCCGTTCCCCCCCATCCCCTTTCCCCCTTCGCCTGCGGCCCTCCTGTGCTTCCAGGAGGGAGAGGGGCGGAAGTTGGTAGGGAAGGGAATCCGCCAGGGAGAGCTGCCCCGATGGAGCCACCGCCACCCCAGGAGGAGCCCCCGGTTTCCACTCCGGCGCCTCCCCATAGGCCTCCCCGGCCGCTCCACCCTCCTGGGCCTCCCCTTCTTCCGCCAGCTCATGGGAGGGCGGTTCCTCCCCCGCCTCCTGCCCCTCGCCCTGTCCCTCCCCTTCTCCTTCCTCCGTCTCCTGTTCTTCTTCTGTCACCTCTTCAAAGAAGAATTCCCGCCATGAAGTTGGCGGCCGCATTTTCTTTCGCAGTCGATCGAGGGCCGCCAGCAGGGGCCCTCCCAGGGGCGCCTGCAGGATCAGGAGGAGGGCCCCTCCCAGCAAGGCACCCACCAGCACATAGGCCCCCGTTTTCCCCAAAAGGTAGGTGAGAGGTGCCCAGAGGGTGGCTCCCAAAAGGCCGCCTCCCTCGGGCGCCCGCAAAAAGG
>JASBVX010000008.1 GCA_029960865.1 Bacillota bacterium
GCCACATGCCTATCTCCTCCTTTCTTCAGCGGTGGCCCACCGCCAGGGTCGCCGGCCTGATGGTGAGGGCGAGCCGAATCCGGTTCAAGAGCATCGCCACGGAAAGTTTGTGGTGAGAAGCCTTGGTGAGAGGATTGCTATGGAAACGAGGGGCCGGTTGCGATAGGTTAAGAGACAGAAGGAGGGGATGGCGGATGGCCCTGGAGATCACCAAGCCCGCCCTGGAGCAACTGAAGGAACTCTGGCAGAAAGAAGTGGATCCCAAGCCCTACCTGCGCATTTTGGTTCAGCATCGGTGCAATTGCGGCAACGTCCATTTCGGCATGGGCTGGGACGAGCGCCAGGAGGAGGATCAGGTCCTGGAAATGGAGGGGCTGCCCATTGCGGTGGATCCTGAGACCTATCCGTTCCTGGATGATGCCCAGGTGGACTGGCTGGACGACGGCCTCCGGCAAGGGTTTGTCATGAGACGCCCTTCCAGCGGCGGCGGCTGCGGCTGCGGTGGCCACGGCTAAGGGCACACCGGAGGAAAACCAGGAAAAGAAAGGCCAAGGACGCACGTTCGATGCTGGGCTCCTTGGCCTTTTGATCATGCTGGCAGGGGCCGGCGTCGTGTGGAAGGCGCCGGTCCTGGCCCAGCTATTTCATACGTCGCCGTCCCTCTTTCTTGCGGCTGGCCTTCTTCTCGCCGCCTTCGGTCTTTCGGTGCAGCGCCACCGCTCCTGATCCCAAGGATCTTTCGTCCCCCGAAAGAACCCCCTATAATGGGAGAAGATCCAGGCAGGAGGTGGCCGATGAATCCCCTCTGGCGGATGCTTTCTTACATGAAACCCCACCGGGGCTATCTGGCCGTGGCGCTGGGCGCCCTTTTGGTAGCCACCGCCATGGACCTGGCGGCCCCCACCGTGACCCGCTACGCGGTGGATTTTGTGCTGGGTGCCCAGCATTACCAGTGGCTAGGGTGGTTTGCCGCCGCCCTCCTGGCCATTGCCGGCATCAAGGGGACCTTTTGGTTTTTCCAGCGCTATGCCATGGCTTACCTTTCCCAGCGGGTGATCTTCGATGTGCGGGAAGATCTCTACGCCCAGTTGCAGCGCCTTTCCTTCCGCTTCTACGATCGGGCCCAGACCGGCCAGCTCATGAGCCGGGTAGCCCAGGACGTGGAGCTTTTGCGGCGTTTCATCGGCTTTGGCCTTTTGATGCTGGTGAGCCAGGGGCTCCTTTTTGCGGCGGTGCTCACCTACCTTTTCATCTTGGATCCTCTTTTGACCCTTCTGGTTCTCCCGGTGATCCCTCTTTTGCTTTTGAACATCTGGCATTTCAACCGCACCGTCAGGCCCAAGTACCAAGAGATCCAACAGCGCCAGGCCGACATTACGGCGGTCCTGCAGGAGAATGTGGCAGGTGTGCGGGTGGTGCGGGCCTTTACGGCGGAGGACTACGAAATCGCCAAGTTCGATCGGGTGAACGGGGCCTACCTGGATAAAAACCTGGAGGCTGCCCGTCTGCGGGCGTTCTGGTTTCCCTTGATGAGCCTGACGGCCGATCTGGGGGTGGCCGTGGTGCTGGCCCTGGGGGGCTGGCAGGTGGCCCGGGGGGCCATCAGCCTCGGGTCCTTTGTGGCCTTCCTGCAGCTCTTGGGGATGCTTTTCATGCCGCTTCGCCAGATGGGCTGGCTGGTGAACATGGGGTCCCGGGCGGTGGCGGCAGGAGTGAGGATCTTCCAGCTGATGGACGAAAAGGCCGATGTGACGGAAAAACCGGGAGCCCGACCCCTTCCCTCCCTCCGAGGCGAGGTGCACTTCGACGGGGTTTACTTTCGTTACCATGCCGATAACCCCTGGGCTCTTGAAGGGATCGATTTCACCGTCCGGCCGGGGGAGACGGTGGCCTTATTGGGAGCGACCGGATCGGGGAAGACCAGCATTTTGCAGCTCATCCCCCGTTTTTACGACGTGGACCGGGGGGCGGTCCGGGTGGACGGGCTGGATGTGCGGGATGTGAAGCTGGAGGACCTGCGGGGCCATATCGGCATCGTGCCCCAGGAGACCTTCCTTTTCTCTGCCACCATCGGGGAAAACATCGGTTACGGCCGGCCGGGAGCCAGCCGGGAGGAGATCGTGGCGGCGGCCAAGGCGGCTCAGATCCACGATTTCATCCTGTCCCTTCCCCAGGGGTATGACACGGTGGTGGGGGAGCGGGGGATCGGCCTTTCCGGAGGGCAAAAACAACGGGTGGCCATCGCCCGGGCCCTCCTTTTGGATCCGGCCATTTTGCTTCTGGATGAAGCGACTTCCAGCGTGGATGCGGAAACGGAAGCCCTCATCCGGCAGGCCCTACGGAGGCTCATGGAGGGCCGCACGGCCTTCGTGGTGGCCCATCGCCTCTCCACGGTCCTCATGGCCGATCGGATTCTGGTCCTGGACCAGGGCCGCATCGTGCAGGAAGGGACCCATGAGGAGCTCATGGCCCGCCCGGGCCTTTACCGGGATATCGTGCGGCTCCAGATGCAAGAAGGCCAGGCCCAGGCAGGAGGCATGTGAGGTATGTGGCAGCTGATGCAGCAAAGCGGGGAAAGGGCCCCCTTCAACTGGTCCACCTTTCGGCGCCTTTTGGGTTTTCTCGTCCCCTACAAGAGGCAGGTGGCGATGGCGGCAGCAGCGCTTCTCGTGGCTCAGGCCGCCTTGATGCTGGGCCCTTATATCACGGCGCTGGCCATCGACAACTACCTGACGCCGGCCCTTGCCGCCCGGGAACAGGGGCTGGCCGTTCCGTCCGGGACGTTGGGGGGCCTCCTTACGTTGGGGCTTCTCTACTGGGGCCTTTCCCTTCTTTCTTGGCTGGGAAACTACATCGAGATTTATTTCATGTCCTGGGCGGGGCAAAAGGCTATCTATGAACTGCGGGATCGCATCTACCGCCACTTGCAGCGGCTCTCTTTCCGCTTTTTCGACCGGCAGCCTGCGGGGGTCATCATGTCCCGGGTTACCAATGACATCAACACCATTGAGGAGATGCTGACCTCCAGCATCCTGACGGTCCTGGCCAGCGTCTTCAGCTTTACTTTCATCGTCGTCATCATGCTGAGCATGGACTGGAGGCTGGCCCTGGCTTCCTTCACGGTGCTGCCCTTTTTGATGGCGGCCATCTGGTATTTCAGCGAGCGGGTGCGGGCGGCCTACGACCGGGTGCGCAACACCATTGCTCAGGTATATGCCAATCTGCAGGAGAGCATCTCCGGGATGAAGGTGACCCAATCCTTTCGCCGGGAGGCGGTGAACCAGGAGCGGTTTTCGGGGGTCAACGAGCGGAATTTCCAAGCCAACATGCAGGCGGAGAGCCTCAATGCCGTCTTCATGCCGGTGGTGGACCTCATCGGTGCCTTCGGGATGGCCATCATCCTCTGGTACGGGGGGCGCCAGGTGATCGGCGGAGCCCTGGAGGTCGGGGTGCTGGTGGCCTTCTTGCAGTACATGGATCGTTTCTACCGGCCCATGCGGGAGATGGCCATGTTCTACAACCAGATGCAGGCGGCCATGGCGGCGGCCGATAAGGTGTTTGCGGTGCTGGATGAAGAGCCGGAGGTGAAGGATCCCGAGATGCCCCTGGTGCTGCCGGAGGTTCGGGGGGACGTGGAGTTTGAGAACGTCCGCTTCGGTTACAAAGAGGGGGAGGAGGTCCTCCACGGCATCTCCTTCAAGGTGGAGGCGGGGCAGAAGGTGGCCCTGGTGGGCCATACGGGGGCCGGGAAATCCAGCATCATCAACCTGTTGGCCCGCTTCTACGATCCCTGGGAGGGCCGCATCCTCCTCGACGGCCATGATCTCCGGGAGTTTTCCCAGCGGGAGCTCCGCCGCCACATGGGGATCGTCCTCCAGGATACCTTCCTCTTCTCAGGGACGGTGGCGGAGAACATCCGCTACGGGCGGCCCGAGGCTTCCATGGAGGAAGTGGTGGCGGCGGCCCAAGCGGTGGGGGCCCATGAGTTCATCGAGCGGCTCCCCCAGGGATACGACACGGTGGTCCACGAACGGGGAAGCCTTCTTTCCGTGGGTCAGCGGCAGCTGGTGGCCTTTGCCCGGGCCCTTCTCCGCGATCCAAGAGTCCTCATCCTGGACGAGGCCACCTCCAACATCGATGTGGCCACAGAGCTCCTGATCCAAAGGGCCCTCCAGACCCTTTTGCAGGGGAGGACCGCCTTCATCATCGCCCACCGCCTCTCCACCATCCGGGAAGCCGACCTCATCCTGGTGATGGAAAAGGGTCACCTGGTGGATATGGGGAGCCACCGGGAGCTTTTGGAGAGGCCCGGCCATTACCGCACCCTCCATGAAGCCCAGTTCAAGACGGCCAGCCTTCTGGCGGGCAACTGAAAGCCAAGGCGATTTCTTCAGAGAAAAGCCTCTCCGGGCTTCGCGAACGGGGCCTCCTTGGCCGGGGCGCTGCTCCTTGTTTGGCCGGCTGCAGGATGCCCCAGGCGACGGGGAACGGGGAGGCTTCGCCGCTTCCGGAAGGGACGGCCGAGCCTTTCCTAAAAGATGCTGCCCGGAAGGTGAGCATCGATTCCCTTCGTAACCAGGGCAGGGATCGGGAACGCGCCGGCGAAGAAGGAGGATGTGGTAAAATATGGCGTGAAGGAAAGGCTGCTGGCCTATCATGAGGGAGGCGTCTTCTTGCCGGCCCAATGGGCCGCCTTGAAGAAGAGATTTCCTGGCGGGCTTCCTTTTGAGAGGAAGCCCCCCTTCGATCCGGGGGAGAAAGGGATCCAGGTGCTGATCCCCGGTGAGCCTCGGTACCCTTCCGGCTTTTATGGCCTTGGCCATCTCTCCCTCCGGGAGTGGCCGCCGGGGCTTCTCCAGATGAAAGGAGAACTTTTGCCCGGGGAAAAGTACGTGACGCTGGTGGGGTCCCGCAGGAGCGATGCCAGCTCCCTGGACCGGGCTCGCCGATGGGCCCGGCGTCTGGCGGAGGAGGGATGGACAGTGGTGAGCGGCCTGGCCCGGGGAATCGACGGCGCTGCCCATGAGGGGGCCCTCCGGGGTGGGGGCCGGACGGTGGCCCTCTTGGGGAGCGGGCTGGGCTGCATCTATCCGCCGGAACATGAAGACCTGGCCCAAGCGATCGCGGCAAGGGGAGCCCTTTTGAGCGAATTTCCCTATGGAGCCCTACCCCGTCCTTACCACTTTCCCTTCCGCAACCGCCTCTTGGCGGCTTTTTCCCCTTTGACGGTCGTGCTCCAGGCGGGGGAGAAGAGCGGGGCCCTCCATACGGCGGAATATGCCGAGGCCCTGGGGTGGGGGGTGGCGGCTGTGCCGGGACCGGTGGAGGATCCCCTTTATGAAGGGAGCAACCGCTTGCTGCAGGAAGGCGCCCATGTGGTGACGTCGGTGGAGGATATCCTTTCTTTGTGGCGTTTCTATGAGGGAGAAGGGGAGAGAAGCTGAAAAGTTGTTCCTTTTCTTCCGGGCGACTATAATGCCCTAGCGAAACGGAGAGGATCAGGTGGCACGTCCTTTAGTCATCGTTGAATCGCCGGCCAAAGCCCGCACCATCGAGAAATTCTTTCAGAGGCGGGTCAAAGTCGTGGCCTCCATGGGGCATATCCGAGATCTGCCCAAAAGCCAGCTGGGGGTCGATGTCAAGAAAGGCTTTCAGCCGCGGTACATCACCATCCGCGGGAAGGGCCCGCTGGTGAAAAAACTTAAAGAGGAAGCCAAGAAGGCCGGGAAAGTCTACCTGGCCACTGACCCCGATCGGGAAGGGGAAGCCATCAGCTGGCACCTGACGCAGGTGTTGGATCTGGCCCCCGATGAGCCCTTGCGTCTCACCTTCCACGAGATCACCAAACCCGCCTTGGAGAAGGCCATGGCTCACCCTAGACCCATCGACATGCACCTGGTGGATGCCCAGCAGGCCCGCCGCATTCTGGACCGGCTGGTGGGCTATGAGCTGAGCCCGCTGCTCTGGCGCAAGGTGAGGGGGGGTCTTTCGGCAGGGCGGGTTCAGTCGGTGGCGGTGCGCCTCATCGTGGAGAGGGAGCGGGAGATCGAGGCATTCCGACCGGAAGAGTACTGGACCCTGGATGCGGAGCTGAAAACGGGAGAGCATGTCTTTCGCGCTCGGTACCAAGGGGAAGGGCCGGAGAAGGAAAGGCTTCCTAGCCGGGAAACGGCGCTTTCCGTGATGGAAGCTTGTGCAGGTCAGACCTTTTGGGTGCGGGAAGTGAAGAAAGGGCAGAGGCAGCGGCAGTCGCCCCTTCCCTTCACCACCAGCACGTTGCAGCAAGAAGCGTCCCGGCAGCTGGGCTTTACGGCCCAGCGGACGATGCGAGTGGCGCAGGAGCTTTACGAGGGGCTTTCCGTCGGGGACTTGGGTCATGGGGGCCTCATCACCTACATGAGGACCGACAGCACGCGGGTGGCCAAGGAAGCTCAGGACGCGGCGGAAGGAGAGGTGGTCAGCCGTTTCGGCAAGGAGTACGTCCGCCTGCGGGCAGGGGGTAGGGGGGCCCAGGATGCCCACGAGGCCATCCGGCCGACCCATGTGGATCTGGATCCCGACAGCATCAAGGAGCATCTCAGTCGGGATCAGTACCGGCTCTACCAGCTGATCTACCGCCGGTTCCTAGCCTCCCAGATGGCCCCTGCCCGCTACCACACCGTGCAGGTGACTCTGGAGGCGGGCACGACGGGCCACTTTTTCCGGGCCTCAGGATCGCTCCTGGTCTTTCCCGGGTTCCTGGCCCTCTATCAGGAAGGAAAAGAAGAAGAAGAAAAAGACGAAGAGGAAGGGGCGCTGCCACCCCTGGAGGAAGGGGAAGGGCTGGCGCTTTTGGACTTCTACCCGGAGCAGCATTTCACCCAACCTCCTCCCCGGTATACCGAGGCCAGCCTAATCAAGGCGCTGGAGGAAAAGGGGATCGGGCGGCCCAGCACCTACGCCCCCATTGTGGAGACGATCCAGAAGAGGGGCTATGTGGTGAAAGAGCAAAAGCGCTTTATGCCGACGGAGCTGGGCCAGGTGGTGACGGAGATTCTGGAGGAGCATTTCCCCAGGATTGTGGACGTGGATTTCACGGCCCACATGGAAAACCTCTTGGACCAGGTGGAAGAGGGCAAAGTATCCTGGCAAAAGCTCCTCGAGGATTTCTACGAGGGCTTTGCCGAGGACCTGCGAAAGGCCGAGACGGCCATTGAGAAGGTCCAATTGCAGGAGGAAATGACGGATGAAGTGTGTCCCCGATGCGGGCGGCCCATGGTGGTGAAATACGGCCGCTTTGGTCCATTTCTTGCCTGCTCGGGCTACCCCGAATGCCAGGAAACCCGGCCCCTGGTGGTGAAGACCGGGGTGGCCTGTCCCCGGTGCGGAGGGGATATTGTGGAAAAGAGGAGCCGGAAAGGCCGGATCTTTTACGGCTGTTCCAACTATCCTGCCTGCGATTTCGTTCTCTGGGACCGGCCCACCCACGAGACCTGCCCGGTGTGCGGGAGCATCATGGTGGAAAAGCGAGGGCGGGGTGGAAAGATATACACTGTATGCAGCAATCGCCAGTGCCAGATGTCCAAAGTCCAGGGAAAGGGTAAGGCGCCGGTGAGGTGAGGGACATGGAGGCCGTCTGGCGGTCCTTTGAGATGGTCCTTATGGGGGAGCGGCAGCTCTCCCCCCATACATGGCAGGCTTACCGCCGCGATCTCTGGCAGTTCTTCCGCCATGTCACGGGGAAGGAAGGCTTGCCGTCCCTGGAGGCGCTGCAAAAGCTCAAGCCCGACGATCTTCGGGCCTTTTTGGGCAGGCTGCAGGAAAGAGGGTATAGCCGCCGTTCCGTGGCCCGCAAGCTGGCGGCGGTGCGCACCTTCTTCCGCTTCCTGTTGCGGGAGGGCCTGATCCAAGAAGACCCTGCCCGCCTTTTGCACACCCCTAAACTGGGAAGGCCCCTTCCCCGCGTCTTGACCATCCGCGAGGCGGCCCTTTTGCTGGAGATTCCCCAAGGGGAGGATCCCGCTTCCTTGAGGGATCGGGCCATCCTGGAGGTCCTCTACGGGGCGGGCCTTCGCATTTCGGAACTGGTGCAGCTGAATGCCCCCGATGCAGAGGGCGGAGAGGGGTGGCTGCGGGTGCTGGGGAAAGGGGGCAAGGAGCGGCTGGTGCCCCTGGGAAGGCCGGCGCAAGAGGCCCTGGGGCGTTACCTCGCCTGGGGACGGCCCAGGCTTCTCCGCCGCCCTGAAGAGGCTCTTTTCCTCAACCAACGGGGAGGACGTTTGAGCGCCCGGGGGGTGAGGACCCTCCTTTCCCGCTATGCTCGCCGGATTTTGCCGGGCCGGCGCATCACGCCCCACACCTTCCGCCATTCCTTTGCCACCCACCTTCTGGATGGGGGGGCGGACCTCCGCTTGGTGCAGGAGTGGCTGGGCCATGCTTCCCTTTCCACCACGCAGATCTATACCCACGTGTCGAGAGAACGGCTGCAGGAGGTCTATCGCAGTGCTCACCCGCGGGCCTGAAGGAGGGGTTTCTTTGCGCCAGACGACCATCATCGCCGTCAAGAGGGATGGCCGCGTGGCCATGGCCGGGGATGGCCAGGTCACCAACGATGCCGACAAGACCATCATGAAAAAAGGGGCCGTCAAGGTGAGGCGGGTTTACCGGGATCAGGTCCTGACAGGCTTTGCCGGGGCGACCGCCGATGCCATTACCCTGCGGGAGCGCTTTGAGGGCAAGCTGGAACAATACGGCGGGGATCTCTTGCGGGCGGCGGTGGAGCTGGCCAAGGAATGGCGGGGAGACCGGGCCCTGCGCCACCTGCAGGCCCTCATGATCGCCGCCGACCGGCAAAAGCTCCTTGTCCTTTCGGGGGCGGGGGATGTCATCGAACCCGATGATGGGGTGGCGGCCATCGGATCGGGCGGCGCTTATGCCCTGGCGGCCGCCAGGGCTTTGCTGCGCCATACCGACCTTGCCGCCGGCGATATCGCCCGGGAGGCCCTTTCCCTGGCGGCGGAGATCTGCATCTACACCAACGACCACATCACAGTGGAGGAGCTGGGAGGATGAGGGAGCAAACGCCCCGCCAGGTGGTGGCGGAACTCGACAAGTACATCGTAGGGCAGGAAGAAGCGAAGCGTGCGGTGGCCATTGCCCTGCGGAACCGGTACCGGAGGCGGCTTTTGCCCCTGGAAGTGCGGGATGAAGTGACGCCTAAAAACATCCTCATGATCGGCCCCACTGGAGTCGGGAAGACGGAGATCGCCAGGCGCATGGCCAAATTGGTGCGGGCGCCTTTTTTGAAGGTGGAAGCCACCAAATTCACGGAAGTGGGCTATGTGGGCCGGGATGTGGATTCCATCATCCGGGATTTGACGGAGCTGGCGGTCAGGATGGTGAAGACGGAAAAGATGGAGGGGGTGAAGGATAAGGCGCAGGATCTTGCGCAAGAGAGAATCCTGGAGTACCTGCGCCCCATGCCGGAGCGGCCTCTTTCCGGGAATCCCTTCGAGATGCTTTTGCGAGGAGGAGGGGGTTACCAGGAGCACGGGGGCGAATACGATCACCAGCGCCAGCAGGTCCTGGCGGAGAGGGCCCAGCTGCGAAAGAAGCTCCTGGCAGGGGAGCTGGAAGGGGAAACGGTGGAGATCGAGGTGGAAGAGAACCTCTCCATGCTGGAGATCTTCACCGGTCAGGGGATGGAACAGCTGGGGGTTAACTTCAAGGATGCCTTCGGCAATCTCCTGCCTCCCCGGAAAAAGAAGCGGCGCGTGACGGTGGCCGAGGCCCGCCAGATCCTGATAGCCCAGGAGGCGGAAAAGCTCATCGACGAAGATCAGGCCATCCAGGAGGCGGTGCACCGGGTGGAACAGGACGGGGTGGTCTTCATCGACGAGATCGATAAAATCGCCGGCCGAGATCAGGCGGTGGGACCCGATGTCTCCAGAGAAGGGGTGCAGCGGGATATCCTTCCCCTGGTGGAAGGGAGCACCGTCATGACCAAGTACGGGCCCGTCAGGACCGACCACATCCTTTTCATCGCCGCCGGGGCCTTCCACATCTCGAAGCCCTCCGATCTCATCCCAGAGCTCCAAGGGCGTTTTCCCATCCGGGTGGAGCTGCAGCCTCTTTCGGGGGAAGACCTGCGGCGGATTCTCTCGGAACCCGAAAACAGCCTGGTGCGCCAGTACCAGGCCCTTCTGGCGGCGGATGGGGTGAATCTCCAGTTCCGCGAGGATGGGCTGGATGCCATTGCGGAATATGCCGAGGTTGTCAATCAGCGGACCGAGAACATCGGGGCGCGGCGCCTGCACACCATCATGGAAAAGCTTCTGGAGGAGATCTCCTTCGCAGCTCCCGAAACTGCAGGGGAGATCGTCATCGACCGCGGCTATGTGGAAAAGCGCCTGGCCAGCCTCGTGGAGGATCGGGATCTCAGCCGTTACGTGCTTTAGGCTTCTTGCCGCCCACAGCCAAAACCCGCCCGAACCCCCCCAGGCAAGGGAGCTGCCTGGGAGGTTGGTTTCCGTGGAGAGGGTGGCTTCGACCGCCCTTCCTTTCCACCAGGGAGAGCAGCCCTTTGGATGAGGGGTGAAGGTTCTAGAGGGCGGTGAGGAAGACCGCCGCACCGCCGACCCCAAGGATGGTGACGGCGGAGAGGGGCTGGGTCGGGGCAACACCCACAAGGAATGATCATCGTGAAGAAATTTTAGAGTCGGAAAAAAGTTCTTATCGAAAGAAGGAGTTTGAAAGTTAATAGAGAATAGTTGGAATCCCAGGCATAATGAGACCAAGGTCCTGGGACGGACTTTAGTCTTTGACAAGCAGATAGGTTTCCGAAAGGGCAAACCCGCCGAAAGGCGGGGACGCAAAGCTACGGATCCTCGCCGGTTTTAGCCGGCAGGACCGCCGGGCTGCCGAAGAACGGTCAGGCTTTTGAAGCCTTTTTGCGCCCCCCGCCTTGCCCGGCGGGGGGCATTTTTGTCGGAAAAGCGGAGAAAGGGGAGGGAAAACCTTGGAGATCCGGGATGTCACCTATCTGGAGGCGGCGATGACCGTGCTGGGCCAGCGTCAGAAGCTTTTGGCCCACAACCTGGCCAATGTGGATACCCCAGGGTATCGGAGGGTCGATGTGAACTTCCAGGAGGCGTTTCAGGCCGCCCTCGCGCAAAAGGAGATCCCCTTCCACCAGGAAAGGGCCACCTTCTACAAGGCCGACGGCAACGGGGTGGATGTGGACAGCGAGATGGCCCTGCTGGCGGAGACGGCCCTCCACTACCAGTCGGCGGCTCAGATGCTCAGCCTGACTCTGGGCCGCTTCCAGACGGCCATCACGGGAAGGAGCCGCTGATATGTTCGACATGCTCAACATCAGTTGGAGCGGTTTGACGGCCCAGCGCTTTCGCATGGATGTGGTGGCGGAAAACCTGGCCAACATCGCCAGCACCCGGACTCCGGAGGGCCACGCCTACTGGCGCCAGGTGCCCCTCTTTCAAGAAGCGGGAGGGCTGAAAGGGGTGAAGGTGGCGGGTCTGGTGACGGATACCCGTCCAGGCCCCAAAGAGTATCAGCCCGGACATCCCGATGCCGATGCCCAGGGCTTTGTGGAGCTACCCAACGTGGACCCCACGGTGGAGATGGTGAACATGCTGGCGGCGGCACGGGGTTACCAGGCCAACGTGACGGCCTTCGAGTCGGGCAAATCCCTCTTCAAGGCGGCCCTGGAAATCGGACGAGGCTAAAAGGAGGTTCTTAGATGGCAGGTATCGTTCCCCAGATGCCCATCCTTCCGCCGCAGCCCGGGAGCGCCGGTGCGGGAGGAAATACCCCCGCAAAGGGAGCAGCGGGACAAGCTTTCCTGGAAGAACTGAAGAGCGCCCTTACCCAGGTAGATCAATACCAGAAAGAAGCTTTGGCGGCGGGGGAAGCCCTTTCCCGAGGAGATCTGCAGGATGTGGCCCAGGCCATGGTGGCGGCCCAGAAGGCACAGCTGGCCCTCAGCCTTACGGTGGAGGTCCGCAACCGGGCCATCGAGGCTTACCAAGAGATCATGCGGATGCAGCTTTAGGGGAGGTCTTGACGGATGCAGGGGCTGGACCGGCTTAAGGATGCGTGGCAAAAGGTGAAGCCCTCCCAGCGGATGGTCCTCTTCTTGGTGGGGGGAGGGCTGACGCTGGCCCTTTTGGTGTACGCGCTTTTTGCCCGCCAGAGCGAGGATTTCTCCCCTCTTTTCAGCGATCTCCAGCCGGCCGATGCTGCTGCCGTGGTGGCGGCCCTGGATAGCCGCCATATCCCCTACCGCCTGGATCAGCAGGGCCAGACGGTGTTGGTGCCCAGCCAGGATGTGTACCGCCTGCGGCTGGATCTGGCCGCAGAGGGGATCCCCAATGCGGGGCGGGTGGGGATGGAGATCATGGATCGCCTGAGCCTCACCAGCACTGACTTCGATCGCCAGGTGAGCCTCCTTCGGGCCACGCAAGGGGAGCTGGAACGGACCCTCTCCCAGATCCAGGGGGTGCGCCAGGCGCGGGTCCATATCGTCATGGGCAAGAGTTCGCCCCTGGCAGGGGAAAGCATTCCCGCCAGCGCCGCCGTCCTTTTGGAAATGCAGCCCGGGCAGACGGTCAGCCCCAAGCAGGTGCAAGGGGTGATCCGGTTGGTGGCGGCCAGCGTGTCCGGCCTCCAGCCGGAGCAGGTGACGGTGGTGGACCAGTACGGCCAGCTTTTGTCGGGAACCGGGAGTGGCCCCGTGGATCTGGCGGGAGCCGACCATTTCCTGGACCTGCAGGCCCGCTTCGAAAGGGACCTGCAGGACCGCCTGCAGGCTTTTCTGACCCAAATCTTCGGCCCCGGTCAGGTGGTGACCCAGGTGGCGGCCCGCCTCAATTTCGATCGGGTGACGACGGAGGAAGACCTCTTCACCAATCCCGACGGCGGGCAAGAGGGGCTCTTGCGTCAGGCCAGCGAGTATCGGCGGGAAGTGGTGGGGCAGGAAGGGCAAGGAGCAGCCCCAGGGGACAGCAACTTCCCCACGGCCCCGCCTTTTGTGGGGGGAAGTGGCAACACGCGCACGACGGAAGAAAATCTGCAGCACACCTATGAATACAACCGCACCCACACGGTGACCCAGGTGGCGCCCGGGACGGTCCAGCAGCTCCAGGTGGCGGTGGTGGTGGCCAAGCCCCTGAGCCCTGAGCAGCAAACCCAGCTGCAGAGCCTGGTCGCCGCGGCCGTGGGGAGCGATCCCGGCAGGAGGGACGTGGTCACCGTGACCAGCATGCCCTTCGACCGCTCTGTTCTGGATCAGTTCCCTTCCGAAGAAGCGCCTCCCGCCGCTCCGGGCATCCCTCCCCTCTATCTCTATGGGGCAGGCGGCGCTGCTTTGTTGCTCCTTCTCCTTCTGATCCTCTGGATGAGGGCCAGGGCTAGAGCCCGGCGGCGGAAAGAAGCAGAGGCCCAGCAGGAACTCCTTCTCCTGCAGGAAGAGATGCTGAAGAATGGCCGTCCACAAGTGATGCCCACGGAACCGCAGGTGGATCAGGACATGAAGCGGTTGGCGCGGGAGCATCCCGAGCTGGTGGCTCGCACCCTGAGAGCCTGGATGATGGAGGAGAGATCGTCATGAGCGTGCAGGAAAGGGTGGCTCAGCGCCCTCAGCTGCGGGGTCGGCAAAAGGCGGCCATCTTTCTCATCAGTCTGGGGGCCGACGTGTCGGCGGCCGTCATGAAGAAGATGAGCGACGAGGAAATCGAGGCCCTCACCCTGGAGATCGCCAACATTCAAAGGGTGGATCCCCAGGTGAGGGAGCAGGTCATCAAGGAGTTTCAGGATCTGGCCCAGGCGCAAGCTTTTATCGACAAAGGGGGCGTGGAGACGGCCAGGGAGATCCTGGAGCGGGCCTTTGGGGTTTCCCAGGCCCAAGAGATGCTGCAGCGCCTGACGGCCTCTTTGCAGGTGCGGCCCTTCGAGTTCATCCGCCGGAGCGATCCGGCCCAGATCATCAACTTTCTGCATCAGGAGCATCCCCAGACCATCGCCCTGATCCTCTCCCACCTCAATCCCGAGCAAGCAGGCCAGGTGCTCTCCAGCATGCCGGCGGAGAAGCAGAGCGATATCGCCCGGCGCATGGCCCGCATGGATACCACCTCACCGGAGATGGTGCGGGAGATCGAAGGAGTGTTGGAAGGCCGCTTCGCCCAGCTGGTGACAGAAGGATCCCAACGGGTAGGAGGGGTCGATACGGTGGTGGCGGTCCTCAACCGGGTGGATCGCTCTACGGAACGGACGATCCTCCACTCCCTCGAGGAGACCGATCCCGACCTGGCGGAGGACATCAAACGGCGGATGTTCGTGTTCGAAGATCTGGTCCTCCTGGACGATCGGGCCATGCAGCGGGCCCTGCGGGAGATCGATCTCCAGACCGACCTGCCCCTGGCCCTCAAGGTGGCCAGCGAAGAAGTCAAGGGGCGGATTGTGCAAAACCTCTCCGAAAGAGCCCGGGAACACCTGGAGGAGGCCATGTCCTACCTGGGGCCGGTCCGCCTGAAGGAAGTGGAAGAAGCCCAGCAGCGCATCGTCAACGCCGTGCGATCCCTGGAGGAAGCTGGGGAAATCATCATCAGCCGGGGTGGTCAAGATGAAGTGGTGGTTTGAAGCGGCGGTGCCCTCCGGTTCTCCCTCTCAGCCGGTTTGGCCTTCCCTGGAGGAGATGTTCCCGGGGGGAAAGGGGAAGGAACCTCAGGACGATCCCCTTTTAAAGGAGTGGGAAAAGGGCCGCCAGGAAGGACGGCGCCAGGGCTACCAAGAGGGTTACGCCGAGGGGGTGCGCAGGGGGCAGGAAGCTCTCCAGCAGGCGGAAGTCCTCAAAGAAAGCCTGTTGCAGGCGGAACGGCATCTGCAGGGCAAGTTTCAGCAGCTGGCGGAGGAGCTGGAGAAAGGGGCCCTGGACTGGGCCCTGGCTTTGGCCCAGGCCGTCCTGCGGCGCGAGCTGGGGGATCCGGGTCGAGCCGTGTTAGAAGAGGCGAGGCGCCTTTTGCAGGAGGGAGAGGCGGAGGAAGTCCGGGTGTCGCCGGAAGATTACGAAGCCATCCGGGACGCCTGGGATTTCGGCATCCGCTTGCGCCCGGAGGATAAGGTGGCCCGGGGGGATCTCTGGCTTTTGAAGGAAGGCGAGCTGCAGCTCTGGGGAGCCAGCCGCCGGTGGCGGCAGCTGGTGGCCCTTTTGGAAGAAGAACTGCGGCGCAAGGAGGGTGAGGGATGAAGCCTCAGGCGGCCGTGGAGCGGGCCCTCCAGCGGCTGCAGCCTTCCGGCAGGGGAGGCCGGATCCTGGAGGCGGTGGGACTCCTGCTGGTGGCGGAGGGCCTGGTGGCTTCGGTGGGGGAGCTTTGCCTTCTGCACCTTCCCTGGGGAGAGGTGGCGGCGGAAGTGGTGGGTTTCCGGGAGGAAAAAGCCCTTTTGATGCCCCTGGGCGAGATGAAGGGGGTGCAAAAGGGGGTCCTGGTGGAAGCCCTGGATCAGCCCCTCCGCATCGGGGTGGGGCCGGGATTGGTGGGCAGGGTGCTGGGCCCGCTGGGGGAGCCGCTGGACGGCGGTCCCCTCTGGGAGGTGGCAGAGGAACGGGTCCTGGAGCGGGAAGCGCCCCCGGCCCTGGAAAGACCCCCCATCCGGGAACGGATGGCCGTGGGGGTGAGGGCCATCGATCACCTCCTCACCCTGGGAAAGGGCCAGCGCATGGGCATCTTTGCCGGCAGCGGGGTGGGGAAGAGCACCCTTTTGGGGATGATCGCCC
>JASBVX010000229.1 GCA_029960865.1 Bacillota bacterium
GCCTTATCCCCAGGGCTAAAGCCCGGGGCTTGCGGCGGCGGGGCCATCGGTCAGGGTTGGGCCAGGGTCCACTGGCCGTTCTTCACCGTCACCATCACCGCCGCCCGCCGGTCCAGCCCCGCATGGTCCCGCGGGCTGTAGCTGAAAATCCCCGAGATCCCCACCAGATCCTTGGTGTTTTCGATGGCGTCCCGGAGGGCCGCCCGGAACGCAGCCAGGTCCTGGGGATCAGCCCCTTGCTGCAGTGCCCTCTGGATGGCGTTCTGGAGGATTAACATGGCATCCAGGGCGTGGCCCCCAAAGGTATTGGCGGTGCCGGCTCCGTACTTCCCTTCATAGGTAGCCTTGTAATCGCCCAGAACCTTCTTTTGTGGATCGCTGTCGGGAAGCTCATTCACCACCAGGAGCTTGCCGGCAGGGAGGAGCACCCCCTCCACGTACTCCTTCCCCAGCTCGATGAAGGTGCGGTTGGCCACCCCGTGGCTCTGATAGACGATGACGCCCGGCGCCACGTCCAGAAGGTTCTTTTGGGCCGTCACGGCCCCCGGAGGGATGGCCCAGATCAGGTAGGCATCAGGCTGGGAGCGGACCAGGCGGGTGGCCTGCGCCGTCACATCGGTGTCGGAGCGCTGGAAATACTCCTCCGCCACCAGCTGCAGACCCTTTTGGGGTCCGATGTCCTTGAAGACGGTGAATCCCGACTGGCCGTAGGCATCATCGAACGCCAGGAAGGCAATGCGCCCATATCCCTTTTGCTTCATGTCATCGGTAAGGATATCCACCATGAGGGAGTCGTTTTGCGGGGTCTTGAAAATCCACGTCCGTTCCGCCGCCGGCTCCACAATCGCGGCCGAGGCCGCCACCGAAATATTGGGCACCTTGGCGTCCTGCACCGCATTGAGGATGGCCATGCTGTTGGGGCTGGTGGTACAGCAGATCACCGCCGCCACCTTGTCTTCGTCGATGAGCCGCTTCACCGCCTGCACCGCCTTGGTGGAATCCGATTCATCGTCATAGACGATCCATTGGATGGGGTACCCGTCCACCTCTTGGAACTGGCTGCGATAGAGATCCACCGTGTTTCTCTCCGGCTCCCCCAAGGAACTGGAGTTCCCCGTAATGGAAAAAACCGCCCCGATGCGGATGGGAGCCTTCTCCCCCGCGGTGGCCGTCCCGCCTCCCGTCCCGCATGCCGTCAACGACAAAAGAGCCATGGCCAGACCCAGACCCAGCCACCTTCTGCGCGCGCCGCTCACCGCCATCACCCCTTTCGTTCTTCCAAAGCTCCCGCCAAAGATCCCCCGCGCCGCCCCGTTTGCCCTCCTTCCCCCGCCGTTTCCCCATAGAGATAGAGCTGGAAAAGTTCCGGACGCTCCGCCAGTTCGGCTCCCCTCCCTTGGAAGACCACCTGCCCCTGTTGCAGGACATAGACCCGATGGCTCACCGGCAGAAGGGGCTTCAAATGCTGTTCCGCCAAGAAAAGGGACGTGCCTTCCTCCTGCAGGCGCAACAACACGGCCAAAAGGTCCGCCACCACCTGGGGCGCCAAACCCAAAAAGGGTTCGTCGAGAAGGAGCACCTGCGGCTCGGCCATGAGGGCCCGGGCCACCGCCAGCATTTGCTGCTGGCCTCCCGAAAGGGTGCGGGCCAGATCGTCCCTTTTGTCATAGAGGATGGGAAAGAGGTCCCATATGAAGGGAAGCCTCCCCTGACTCGATTTCTGACGGGTGTAGGCCCCCAGCAAAAGATGGTCCATCACGGTCATGGAAGGCATCAGCTGGCGCCTTTCCGGAACCAGAACGACCCCCTTTCGGACCACCCCTTCCGCCCTCTTGGGAAGGATCCTCCCCTCCAACTCCACCTGGCCCTGGTAGGAAAGAAGCCCTGCCATGGCCTTCAAAAGGGTGCTCTTCCCCGCCCCGTTGGGTCCCACCAACGCTGTCAGGCGACCCCGTTCCAGGGTCAGGGAAAGATCTTTCAGAACTGGCAGTCCCCCATAACCGGCCGTCAGACCTTTCACTTCCACGTGGATGGCGGCCGGAACGGCCGCTTCTTGCCTTAGGGAAGGAAGGGCGGCCTCCGTCAGCTCCTTTCCCAGGTAAG
>JASBVX010000230.1 GCA_029960865.1 Bacillota bacterium
TACCTCCACCAAAACCTTTTGAAAGCGGTATCGGGCCCCGCCAACAGGCGGGGTCTTGCGCTATCAATGAGGGCGCACCTTGCTGCGAGAAGTGAAAGCCTTTCTTTTGAGAGGATCGGTGCTGGATCTGGCGGTGGCGGTCATCCTCGGGGCTGCCTTCGGTCGCATCACCACTTCGTTGGTGGATGATCTCCTCATGCCCCTTCTGGGGATCGTGGCAGGCGGTATCGACCTCACAGGGCTTTCCTGGCGGCTGGGCAAAGCGGTGATGACCTAGTCCCGGCCAAAAAGGAACAGGTGCCGGCAGCGCCCCCGCGGACAGAAGCCCTTTTGGAAGCAATCCAGGATCGGACGCATGGAAAGGGTTTATTTTTAGCGATCTAGGAAGCGATGAGGGAAAGGGCCGATGCCCCGGGATCGGCCCCCCATCTAGCGGCCTATGTAGAGGGTGTCGAAACGGGTGGTGGCAGGGTTATGCCGGTACCCTTTGAGCTGGGAGCTGAGGGCCGCCACCTTCACCTCATCATAAAGGGGAATGAACCAGGCCAGTTCCTCCACTCGGGAGAGGACTCTCTTGTACAGCTCTTTCCTTTCATCCCTGTTGGAGGTGTTTAGGGCCGCTTCCAGCCAGGAATCCACCAGGGTGTCGGAATAATCGGAGTAGTTCAACCGTCCGCCGGTTTGCACCAGGGGGTTTAGAAAAAGGGCCGGCTCCGGGCTCTCCTGGTCGGTGCCGATCAAAACGAGGTCGAAGCGGCGGGCCCGGTACTCCTCAAGGAAGGTAGCCCACTCCAGCACTTTGACATCCACTTGAAAGCCGACGTCTTCCAGGTACTTCTTGACCGCCTCGGAAATCTCCTTGTCCGCCGCATAGCGCCCGCTGGGCGCCAGGAAGGTGATGGCCAGGGGCTGGCCGTCCTTTTCCCGCACCCCTTGATCATGGAGCATCCAGCCTGCTTCCTCCAGGAGCGCTCTTGCCTTTTGAGGATCGTACGGGTAAGCGGTGACTTCCTCTGGGTAGGCCCAGGAACTGCGAGGGAGGATGGCGGCAGGATTGTAGACCCCCAGCTGACCCACCAGGCTGGCCACCAGGGTGGGTCCGTCGATGGCGTAATTCATGGCCTGGCGCAGGCGAAGGTCGGAAAGGAGCTGGTTGGTACCGTTGAGACGGAGGTAACGGGTGCGGTAGGCAGGGGTTAAGAGGATCTCGATCTGGGCTTGGGATTGCAAACGGCCCACATCTTCCGCGTTGAGCTTGGTGGCCATGTGGATGCCGCCCGTTTCCAGTTCGATGACCTGGGTGTTGGCTTCAGAGATGGGGCGGAAGATGAGGGTGTCCAGCTTGGCCTTTTCGCCCCAGTAATCAGGGTTTTTCTTCAATACGACTTCTTGTCCGGGCGTCCAGCTCTCAAAGATGAAAGGGCCCGTTCCCACGGGATGGAGGGCAGCCTCCTTGGCCCCTCGCCTGTCGAAGTTTTCTTTGGAGGTGATGAAACCGGCGTTGGAAAGGAGCACCAGCTCCATGAACGCGACGTTGGGGGACCGCAAATGAAACACGATTTGATCGCTTGCGGGAGCCTCCACGGACTCCAGGACATCCTGCCATTGTTTGCGGAAACGGACGGGTGCGTCAGGATCAAAGAGAACCCGGTCGAATTGCCACTTCACGACGCTGGCGGTGAAGTCGCTTCCATCATGGAACTTCACGCCCTTTTGCAGCTGGAAGGTCCAAGTGAGCCCGTCGGGGGAGGTGGACCAGCTTAGGGCCAGAGAAGGCACGATCTCTCCGGTGTCATCCCGGCGCACGAGGGTTTCAAAAAGGGCATTTTCGACGGTGATGGAGGGCGCATCCAGAGTATCCAGGGGATCCAGGGTGATGATGTCCTGGGGCAAGGCGATGGTGGCTTCCTGCTTTGGTTCGACAGCGCCGGAGCTGTTGGCGCACGCCGTCAAAAGCAAGAGGGGAAGAAGAACGAGCGTTTTCCAGCCCATCCCAAGGCCAACTCCTTTCGCCAAGAAAGGCTGTCGGGCGGCGCCCGTGATCCTGGGCAGCACCTCCTCTGGACGATGATGGCGCCGACTGCCACCAGGCTAGGTTCATC
>JASBVX010000231.1 GCA_029960865.1 Bacillota bacterium
GAAAGCAGCCGGCAGCCTCCTGCACTTCCTCGACCATCGGCCTCTTGATGCCCGCCTTCGCCAAAAGGGGTCTCTGCAGGACTTCCTCCGGCGTCCCATCCAGGACCACCTGCCCTTCATCGATGAGGATGATGCGGTCCAAAGGAGCCTGCAGCATCGCTTCCAGGCGATGCTCCACGATGAGGAGGGTCGACCCCGTCTCCCGATGGAGGCGATCCATGAGGAGCACCATCTCCTTCCCCGATAAGGGGTCCAAGCTGGCCAGAGGCTCATCGAAAAGGAGGACCTCCACATCGGAGATGAGGACCCCGCCCATGGCCACCTTCTGCTTTTGGCCTCCCAGGGTCTGGGGCATGGGAGGAGGGGTGTAAGCTCTAGCCTTTGGGCCATGGCTTCCACCCGCTCCTTCATCTCTCTTTGGGGAAGGGCCTCGTTTTCCAAGGCAAAGGCCATGTCTTCTCCGACCGTCAGGCCGACAAACTGGGCGTCAGGATCCTGCAAAAGGGTGCCCATGAGGAGGGAGCGTTGGAAGAGGGTGAGGTCCCGGGCGGGTTTCCCTTTAAGATACAGCTCTCCTTGGACCTCCCCGGGATAGGTATGGGGGATGAGGCCGTTGAGGCAGTGCAAAAGGGTGCTCTTCCCCGAACCCGAAGCCCCCAGGATGAGGACCTTCTCTCCCGCCTGAATGCCAAGATGGATTCCCTTCAGGGTGGGTTCCTTCAGGGCATCGTAGCGGAAGGAGAAATCCTCAAAGCGGATGATTTCTTCAGGCACTGCGCTCCAAGCTTCCCGACTGGGGGCGGGAGCGGGCGTAGGTGTAGAGCAAAAGGCTCCCCAAAACCCCCACGCTGACGATGTCGGCGATACCGGCCACCAGCCCCTGCAGATAGACCTTATTGGCCGGTTCCGCATAGATCCAGATATCCAGGGTGGGGGCGATCAGTCCCCAACCGACCCCCTGGACCACGATCTGGACGGCGTTGAAGAGGACGAGCTCCCGGGTTCCGAAGATGCCGCGGCGCAAGGGGATTCTCTTCTGCAAAAGGCCCAGGAGGAACCCCACCAGCCCCGAGACGATGACCCAGCTCCACCAGGGAGAACCGTAAAAGACAAAGTCCTTCAGCCCATGGCCGATGAATCCGATGAGAAAGCCGGCGACAGGTCCATAGAGGACCGCCATGAGAGCGAGAAATGCATAGGATGTTTCGATGTTGGTGTTGGGAATGCCGCTGGGAATGGAAACAAACCGGCCCAAAAGGGCAAAGACGGCGGCCCCAATACCGACAGCCACCACCACCTGCGTGGATGAGATCCTCTCCGACAAGGTGTCCACTCCTTTCCTCCCCTCCAAGGGGACGGCGATACTTTACCACGGAAAGGCCCCCTTATGAGGATTCTTTCATCTGGGGAGGGGTGGTAGCTTCTTTAATCTTCTTCGGGGGCGAGGTCCGCCTCCAGGAAGTTATTGTTGGGGTAGACGTAAGGGGAGGACGGTTGGGGGATGACCGTGCCGGAGGTCGCTTGGACGACGATAATGTCTTCGCCTTCCCATTGCTGCCGGGCGATGGTACCCTCCACCTCCACCCAGGAATCGTCGGCGAACTCCTCGGCATTGGGAAGGGATATCCCGCACCCCATTGGGGACGGCGTCGGCGATGCAGCAGGCGATGCCCAGGCGCACCGCCATTTCATCACGGGCAAAGGTGGGTTCCCGGTAGACAAAACCCGAGACCACGATGGGTTTCCCTACAAAGGGCTCAGGGAAGAGATCCAGGGCCGTCAAGATCTCCATGAAGACGGAGCGGTTGGCGTAGATACCGGCTGCTGGTGAAGGTGGGCGGCCAGCTTGGCGAAATCCCCATACCAGGGATCGTCCAGGGGGAAATGGGCCAAGCGAATGCGGGTCTTCAGGGATCGCTGCGTCGAACAGTAAGTTCCGCCTCCAGAAGGTCTGCCAGGAATTCGGCATAGGTCGTCTCTTTGGCTGCCTCCAAGCTTCTTTCCAGCACCGCAGCCGCCTGGGCCAGATCCAGGGTGTCCAGCGTCCGCCGGGCCTGTTCCAGGGCGATCATGGAGCTTCACCTCCCGCCA
>JASBVX010000009.1 GCA_029960865.1 Bacillota bacterium
CCAAACCAGGAGCCTTTCCTCGGACAAGAGGCCTTCCAGGAACGCCCTGTAAGAGGGCGGGTTTTGGGGAGAGGGGGAGCGCCAGGCTTTTTGGGTATACCGGGAATGGAAGCCCAAAACGGCGGATGAGGGGTAGGAAGGATCCTCTGCTGTCCACACGGGGATACCTGCCCTCCCCAACGCCCGGATGAGGGCCAGGGCAGGGCGCAAGCGGGCTTCTGTGATCAGGGCGGGGACCGTCATGTTCCGATATTAGCAAAAAGGAGCTGGAGGGAACGGCTGCCCTGGGGAGAAAAACCTTAACGGGCAAGGCGCCGGACGGTTTCAGGTTTCATGCTATATTGAAAGAACTGGTTAAGATGCGGAAGGGGTGAGGAAGGTGGCTCACCAGCTCAAAGATCCCAGAGATCCCAGGGATATCGAAATGCAGGAGTGGCTGGAGTCTCTGGACTACGTGATCCGCTACGGAGGTCCCGAGAGGGTGCAATCCCTCTTGGAACGGCTGACCATCCGGGCGCGCCAGGCGGGGATCGAAGTGACGCCCCAACCGGTAACGCCTTATCTCAACACCATTCCTGCGGAGGAGCAGCCGCCCTATCCTGGAGATCTGGAGATGGAAGAGCGGCTGGAGAACTGGATCCGCTGGAATGCCATCGCCATGGTGGTGAAGGCCAACCGGGAGGTGGACGGCATCGGCGGCCACCTTTCCACGTACCAGTCGGCCTCCACCCTCTATCAAGTGGCCCTCAACCATTTCATCCGGGGGCCCCACGGGGACGACCCGGGCGATCTGGTGTATTTCCAGGGCCACGCGGCTCCCGGAATGTACGCCCGGGCCTTCTTAGAAGGACGGCTGACCGAGGAGCACCTGGAGTATTTCCGCCGGGAGATCGTATCGGATAAAGGCCTTTCTTCCTACCCTCACCCTTGGCTGATGCCCGAGTTCTGGCAGTTCCCCACGGTCTCCATGGGCCTCGGGCCCCTGCAGGCTGTCTACCAGGCCCGCTTCAACCGTTACCTCCGCGATCGGGGCATCAAAGATACCTCCAAGACCAGGGTGTGGGCCTTCCTGGGTGACGGGGAGATGGATGAGCCTGAGGCCATGGCGGCAGTGCGCATGGCGGGCAGGGAACACCTGGACAACGTCGTCTTTGTGGTCAACTGCAACCTGCAGCGCCTGGACGGGCCCGTTCGCGGCAACGGGAAGATCGTCCAGGAGCTGGAGAGCTTTTTCCGCGGCGCCGGGTGGAACGTCATCAAGGTCCTCTGGTCCAGCGACTGGGATCCCATCTTCGCCCGGGACAAGGACGGCCTTTTGGCCAAGCGGCTGGGAGAGATCCTGGATGGGGATCTGCAAAAGTACCAGGCGGCCGGCGGCGCCTACATGCGGGAGCATCTTTTCAATACACCGGAACTGAAAGAGCTGGTGAAAAACCTTTCCGATGACCAGCTGGCCAAGCTGCGGCGGGGAGGCCACGACCCCATCAAGGTCTATGCCGGTTACCACGCGGCCCTGCAGCACAAAGGGGCCCCCTCGGTGGTGCTGGTCCAGACCGTCAAGGGGTGGGGCCTGGTGGGAGGGGAAGCCCGCAACGTGGCCCATGAGCTCAAGACCATGTCCGATGAGGATCTTCTTCTCTTCCGGGATCGGTTCCAGCTTCCCATCCCCGATGAAGAGGTGACGAAGCTGGCTTTCCTCAAGCCCAAGGAGGATTCCCCCGAGATGGAGTACATCCTCCGGCGCAAGGAGGAGCTGGGAGGCGGTTTGCCCCAGCGCAATCCCCGCTTCACCACCCTGGAAAAGGTGCCCGACCAGCCCTTTGCGGAGTTCAAAGAGGGCAGCCAGCGCAAAGTGAGCACCACCATGGTGGCGGTCCGCCTTTTGACCAATCTTCTGCGAGACAAAGAGATGGGGCGCTACATCGTCCCCATCGTGCCCGATGAAGCCAGGACCTTCGGGATGGAGAGCCTCTTCCGGCTAGTGGGAATCTACTCGCCGGTGGGCCAGCTTTATGACCCTGTGGACTCCGACACCCTCCTCCCCTACAAGGAAGCCGTCACCGGCCAGATCCTGGAGGAAGGGATCACCGAAGCCGGTTCCATGGCTTCCTTCATGGCGGCAGGCACCGCCGGGTACACCTTCAGGGTACCCATGATTCCCTTCTATTGGTTCTACTCCATGTTCGGCCTGCAGCGGGTGGGGGATCTGGTGTGGGCGGCGGGTGAGCTCCGGACCAAGGGCTTTCTCATCGGGGGGCTTTCGGGGCGCACCCAGCTGGCAGGAGAAGGGCTGCAGCATCAGGACGGCAACAGCCACGTCTTGGCCCTGCCGGTGCCCAACCTCCTGGCCTACGATCCAGCCTACGCCTACGAGATCGCCGCCATCATCCGCCACGGCCTCCAGAAGATGTTCGTGGAGGGGAAAGACGTCTTCTACTACCTGACGGTGGGGAACGAGAACTATGCCCAGCCGCCCATGCCCAAGGGTAACGACGTGGAAGAGGGGATCATCAAGGGGCTCTACCTCTTCCGCAGCGCCAAGGATCTCGATGCCAAGAAGGGCCCGGCGGTGCAGCTGGTGGGCAGCGGCGCCGTCCTGAACGAAGTGGTAAGGGCGCAGGAGCTCCTCCTGGAAGAAGGGGTGGCAGCCGATGTGTGGAGCGCCACCAGTTACAAGCGTCTGCATCGGGAAGCCACCCAACTGCAGCGCCAGGCCATGTATCAGCCGGGGAAGAAGATGAAGGAGATCTCCCATCTGGAAAAGACTCTGGGCAAGGCCGAAGGGCCGGTGGTGGCCGCCTCGGATTACGTCCGGGCTTTGCCCGACATCATCGGGCGCCATCTGAAAAAACCCTTCTATACCCTGGGCACCGACGGCTTTGGCCGCTCCGACAGCCGACCGGCCCTGCGGCGTTTCTTTGAGGTGGCTGGGGAACATGTGGCCTATGGGGCCCTTTACGCCTTGGCCCAGGAAGGTTCCCTGCCCTGGGACGCCGTAAAGAGAGCCCAGAAGAAGTGGGAGATTGTGCCGGATAAGCCTGATCCCGTGGAGTCCTAAGAGAAAGGGGGGTTCCCTTGCCGAGGGAAGTACGCCTGCCCAAGCTGGCGGAAGGAGATGCGGCCGGCACCGTGGCCCGAGTTTTGGTCAAACCCGGCGACCGGATCGAAGAAGGCCAGACCATCCTAGAGGTGGAAGCGGAAAAGGCCGTGGTGGAGGTTCCGGCAGAAACGGCCGGGGTGGTGAAAGAGCTTCTGGTCCACGAAGGGGATGAGGTCAAGAACCAGCAGGTGATCCTCACCCTGGAGGAATCGGGAGAGGAAAAGGGAGCGGAGGTTGCCGGGGAGGCGGCCGCCGCCGGAACGAAAGGAGCTCCGGCCAAAGAGAAGGGGGAGGAGAAAGGGGAAGAGGAACCGCAAGAAGAAGCAAAGGACGAAGAGGAAGAAGAAAAAGCGGAGCCGGCCCCAAGGAAAGAAGAAGCGCCGGCAGCCCAGGTCCAAGAAGCCGTTCCTGCTGCGGAAGAGGATGGCCAGCTCCTTCCCGCGGCTCCCTCCGTCCGGCGCTTTGCCCGGGAACTGGGGGTCCCCCTTTCCCAGGTGCGGGGCAGCGGCCCGGAGGGCCGCATCCTGATGGAGGACGTGAAGCGCTTCGTGCGGGAAAGGCCAACGTCTCCCCAGGCCGATGGAGGGGCGCCTTTACCCGACTTTTCCAAGTGGGGTCCCGTCCGGCGGGAAAAGATGACGGCCATCCGCAAGGCCACGGCCCGCCACCTCAGCCAGGTATGGCGAGATATCCCGCAGGTGACCCATTTCGATGAGGCCGACATCACGGAAGTGGAAGCCTTCCGCCGTTCCCTGGGGCCATCCTTCGAAAAAGAAGGGGCCAAGCTAACGGTCACCGCCATTTTGGTGAAGGTGGCCGCCGTGGCCCTGCGGCAGTTTCCCCGCTTCAACTGCAGCATCGACATGGCCTCGGAAGAGATCATCTACAAGGACTACGTCCACATCGGAGTGGCGGTGGATACCCCCCATGGACTTCTGGTTCCCGCCATCCGCCAGGCGGATCAAAAGGGTCTCCTGGCCATCGCCAAGGAGCTGGGGGAGCTGGCCGACAAAGCCCGGCAGCGGAAGCTCACCCTAGAGGAAATGCAGGGAGCCACCTTCAGCATCTCCAACCTGGGGGGCCTGGGCGGGACCGGCTTCACCCCCGTGGTGGACGGGCCCCAGGTGGCCATCCTGGGGGTGGGGAGGGCGGAGGTGCGCCCCCTCTGGCGGGACGGCCAGTGGGTGCCCCGCACGGTGCTCCCCCTGATGGTGACCTACGATCACCGGATCATCGACGGCGCCGACGCGGCCCGCTTCTTGCGGTGGGTGGCGGAAGCACTGGAGCAGCCTTTACGACTCCTGATGGAAGGGTGAGGGGGACATGGCGGAGAGAGTACAAGTGGCAGTGTTGGGCGGTGGCCCCGGGGGATACGGGGCGGCCTTTCGGGCAGCGGATCTGGGTCTGAGCACGGTGGTGGTGGATGAGGCGGAAAACCCCGGGGGCGTGTGCCTCTATCGGGGCTGCATCCCCTCTAAGGCCCTCCTGCACGTGGCCTCTTTGATCCGGGAAGCCAAAGAAGCTTCCCAATGGGGAGTGCAACTGGGCGAAGCGAAGGTCGACTTGGATACCCTCCGGGGCTGGAAAGAGGGCGTCGTCAAGAAGCTGACGGGGGGTCTGGGAACCCTCACCAAGGCGAGGAAGATCCGCTACATGCAAGGCAGGGGAACCCTCCTGGATGACCACACCCTGCAGGTGGAGGGACCTCAAGGGAAAGAAACGATCAGCTTTGAACATCTCATCATCGCCACGGGATCCAGCCCCGTCACCCTTAAGGGCATCTCCATCGACAGCCCCCGGGTGATGGATTCCACCGGAGCACTGGATCTCCCCGACATCCCCGGAAAGCTCTTGGTGATCGGGGGCGGCTACATCGGCGCCGAGCTGGCCACCGTCTATGGGGCCTTGGGGAGCCAGGTGACCATCGTGGAGATGACCGCAGGCCTTTTGCCGGGCGTCGATCGGGATCTGGTCCGGCCCCTGTTGCAGGCCATGAAGCAGCAGATGGCAGCCCTTCACTTCGAGACGAAAGTGCAAACGATCGAAGAAAAAGGGGACAAACTGCTGGCCACCCTGGAAGGAAAGGACGGTAAGACCTTCCAGGAGGAGTTCGACCGGGTGCTGGTGGCGGTGGGGAGGGTGCCCAACTCCCAGGGTTTTGGGCTGGAGAAGCTGGGGGTCCAGGTCGACGGCAAAGGCTTCATCACGGTGGATGAGGCCCGCCGCACCTCGGTGCCCCACATCTACGCCATCGGCGATGTGGCAGGCCAGCCTATGCTGGCCCACAAGGCCACCCACGAGGGCCAGGTGGCGGCGGAAGCCATTGCCGGGAAGAAGGTGGCCTTCGAACCGATGGCCATCCCCGCGGTGGTCTTCACCGATCCCGAGATCGCTTGGGCTGGATTGACGGAAGAGGAAGCCAAGGCCCAGGGCCGGGAGGTCCAGGTGAGCCGGTTTCCCTGGGCCGCTTCAGGAAGGGCCGCTACCTTGGGCCGCGGCGACGGGGTGACGAAGCTGGTGGTGGATAAGGAGAACAAGCGGATTCTGGGGATAGGGATTGCCGGCCCCGGTGCAGGGGAACTGATCGCCGAGGGAGTTCTGGCCATCGAAATGGGGGCGGTGGCGGAGGATCTGAGCCTGACCATCCATCCCCACCCCACCCTTTCCGAGACGGTCATGGAGGCGGCGGAGCTCATCTACGGCCCATCGACCCACTTTTACGGGCGCTGACAAAGTTTTCTAGACACCGGCGAAAGGAAAAGGGCGAAAAAAGGCGAAGAGAAACTTCATGAGCAGCCAAAGCGTCTGGCTGCATGGGCGAGAAAGAACCCCGGCCCTCTGGGGGGCCCGGGGTTTTCTCTGCCGCAAAGAAAGAGCTTTCTGATGCCGATGGATGGGTAAGGAGGCGTCCTCTTTGGGTCGACGACGGGGACAGGAAGAGAGTGCCACCTCCTGCGTGGAAGGGCTTCTCGCCCAGTACCGGGAAGCTCCTCGCCCTTCCCGGGCCGAGGTCTTGCGGTTCAGCGGGGTGGGCCGCCTGGATGTGTACAACATCACGGCTCCCTTCTTCGATGAAGGGCGATGGGTCCTGGCGGGGCGGGTGGAAAAACGGTTCAGCGAGGTGTCGGAAGTGCGCTTCTTCACCCCCGACGAAAAGGGGGCATGGCGTCTTCTTCCGGGAGCCCCCGCCTTTCCCCTGCAAGATCCTTTCGTGACCCGCATCCATGGAGAGCTCCTCTTTGGGGGAGTGGAGACCTTCATCGATCCCGAAGGCCATCCCCCCTATTTCTGGCGTTGGCGCACCGTCTTTTTCCGGGGCGAAAGCCTTTCCACCCTCCGCCCCTTTGCCAGGGGACCCATCGGGATGAAAGACATCCGGCTGGTGGAGCTGGAAGACGGGACCATCGGCGTCTTCACCCGTCCCCAGGGAGAGCGGGGCGGCCGTGGCAAAATCGGCTTTTTTACCCTTTCCCGCCTGGATGATCTGCAGAAGGCTCCGTGGGAGGAGGCGCCCCTTCTGGAAGGCCTCTTCAGTGAAGAAGAATGGGGCGGTGCCAATGAAGCCCAGCTCCTCCCGGGAGGAAAGGTGCTGGTTTTGGGGCATGTGGCCCGGTTCGGTGCCTCAGGCCACCGCCACTATTACCCCATGGCCTTCGTCTTTGACCCCAAGGACTTATCCCATGACGAGGCGGTCCTTTTGGGGGAGCGGCAAACCTTCCTCCCCGGCCCCAGCAAACACCGGGGCGTCAGGGATGTGGTCTTTCCGGGAGGGCTCCATCGCATCCCCGGGGAGCAGGCAGTCCTCTACGCCGGCATCAGCGATGCCGGGGCCCAGCGGCTCTGGCTCCCCGACATCTTTGCCCACCTGGGTTACCATCCCCACCCCCTGGTGCCCCGCCCTGAGGACCTGAAGGACCTTATGGCCGGGGCCACTCAGAAGATAGCTGGCGGCTGAGCTGGGCGAGAACGCCCAACACAATGTCGCTCCTGGAGAGAATCCCCACCAGGCGATCCTCCTCCACCACCGGCAGCTTTTTGATGCGGTATCGGTCTAGGAGGGCGGCCGCTTCCGCCAAGGGAGTATCGGGATGAACCGTCACCACCTGCCGGGTCATGAGCTGGCTGATGGGCTGCAGGGCCAGGCGAAAGACCCTCTCCTCCACCTCTTCCTGAAGGTCGGGGATGTCGTCCTCCCGGCGAAACGCGGAAGCATAACCGATGCCCGTGGCCGCCAGGGATCTCACCAAATCCCCATCGGTGAGGATGCCCACCAGTTTCCCCTCGCTATCCACCACAGGGGCGCCGCTGAGCCACCGCTCCACGAATAGGTTCACGGCTTCCGCCACGGTGGCATCTTCAAAAAGCGTCACCGCAGGACTCACCATCACATCCCGCACCCGGTCTCTTTGCCCTTCCAAAGGACAGTCCTCCTCATCTCCTTCCATGCTACCCTTCCTCTTCCTTTCCCGCAGGAGAAGATGACCCGGTGGGGTCGCTGAAGGCCCTGCCGGCCTTCCTTCCCTCCTATGCTAAGATGAAGAACAAAAGGAAGGGGTGCCGGGATGAATCCTCCCCTTTGTCCCCGTTGCCGGGTCCCCATGGAGCCCTGGCTGAAAGATTACGTGACCCTCACACCCACACCGGTGGTAGGCCCCAAGGTTCCCCACGACCACATCTGGAAGTGCCCTTCTTGCGGTCTGGAGGTGGATGATGCTCACCACCATGAAGAAGAGGAGACGTCGGGTGCTTCTCGA
Organism: Bacillota bacterium; assembly: GCA_029960865.1. Taxonomy (GTDB): domain Bacteria; phylum Bacillota; class Sulfobacillia; order RBS10-35; family RBS10-35; genus RBS10-35. The sequence continues at coordinate 7,855 of JASBVX010000009.1, forward strand.
TGAAGCTGAAGCTTCTTTTGGGGCGGGCTGGAACCGGTAAAACCCGCAGGATCCTCGAGGAGATGGCGGCTCTGGAGGCGGCCGACCCTTGGGGGCGTCCCCTTTTGCTCCTGGTGCCGGAACAGGCCACCTACCAGATGGAACGGGACCTCCTGGGAGCCCTTTATGAAAAGGGCCGCCAGGGGGCCCAGCGGTCCCTGGTGGTGAGCTTTACCCGCCTGGCCTGGTGGTTCATGAAGGAAGAGGCCTGGGCACCTCGCCCCAGCCTCGGGGAAGCAGGGGGGGTCATGGCCCTCCAGGCTTTCCTCCTGCGCCATCAAGAAGAGCTGCGCTACTTTGGCCCTGTGGCCCGCAAGCCGGGTCTGGCCCGCACCCTGTGGCGCTCCCTGCAGGAACTGGAGGGCCAGGGGATCGGCTCTCTGGATCTGGAGGGGATAGGGGAGGTCCCCAAAGACCTGCAGGATAAACTCCATGACCTGGGTCTCCTCATCCGCCTGTACCGGCTCCATGTGGGCGCGGAAAAAGAAGAGCCCGATCTTTTGACCCAGATGGCGGCCATGTTGCCGGAAAGCGAAGCCCTGAGGGGCGTTCGCCTCTATGTGGATGGCTTCTCCCATTTCCGTGAGGCCCAGTGGCGCCTTCTCGAGGCGCTTTTGGGAGTGGTGGCGGAGATGACGGTAACCCTGACGGTGGATCCCCAGGCTCCGGAAGAACCCCTTTTCGCCTATCCGGGGCGAACCTGGGCGCGGCTGCGGGAGGAAGCCCGGGAAAGGGGATGTCCCTATGAGGAGATTTCCCTCGGCCAGCCCCTTCGCTATCGGGCCAAAGGGCTGCGCCATATCGAGAAGGAGCTCTTCTCCTTCCCGGGAGAGCGATACCCCGGCCCCGTCCCGGAGATCACCCTCTGGGCGGCCCGCCAGAGGCGGCACGAGGTCCTGGCCCTGGCGGGGGAAGTGGAACGGCTGGTGCGGGAAGAAGGCCTTCGCTACCGGGACATGGCGGTGTTGGTGCGGGATATCGACCTCTATCGCCACGAGCTGACTTCCGTCCTGGGGGCACGAAACATCCCCCTCTTCATCGACCGGCGTCGCCCGGTGCCCCATCACCCTTTGCTCCAGCTGATCCTGTCCGCTCTGGAGGCGGTGGCCACCAGTTTGTCCCCGGGATCGGTGTACCGTTACCTGAAATCGGATTTCCTCCCCCTGACGCGGGACGAAGCCGATCGTTTGGAAAACTACGGCCTGGCCCTGGGGATGAGGGGTCATCAGTGGCGGAGTTCCAGCCCATCCTTTCCCGACCCCGAGATGGAGGGGCTGCGGCAAAAGGCGCTGGGCCCTCTCTTGCGCCTGGATGCCGCCTTTTCATCGGTAAGGACACCCCTTGCCAGGGATTATGGGGAGGCCCTCCTGGCCTTTTTGGAAGAGCTGGGAGCCGCGGGGCTTCTGGAGGAGTGGAGCGCCCGGGCGGAAGAAGAGGGTCGTCTCGATGAAGCCCAAGAGCACCTCCAGGTCTGGGACCAGGTGATGGCTGTCCTGGAACAGGCGGTCCTGGCCCTGGAGGATACACCCCTTTCTCCCGCCCTTTTTTACCGCATGATCCAGGAAGGGCTGGGAGTCATCGACGTGGGGCTGGTGCCTCCCACCCTGGATCAAGTGGTGGTGGGCACGGTGGAGCGGTCCCGGCCAGGGCCTGTGAAGGTCCTCTTTCTCCTGGGAGTGACCGACGACGCCTATCCTCGCCCTGCCGAGGAAGATGTGGTCTTTTCCGATGGGGAGAGGGAGCTTTTGCGGGAGAAGGGCCTCGATCTGGGCAGTACCTCGCGGCTGCGGATGGATGAAGAATCCTTCTGGATCTATATGGCCTTCACCCGGGCCAGCCAGCGCCTTTATCTGAGCTACCCCCAGCGGAGCGAAGAGGGAAGAAAGCAGCATCCCAGCAGCTGGATCCGGCGCCTTCAGGTCCTTTTCCCCCACCTGGCGGAAAAAGAGCCGGTGGAAAGCCTTCCCTTCACTCGCCCTCAGATGGCGGCTTACCTGGCCCGCTTGCAGCGCCGGGAGCTAGACGGGGAACGGGCCATGGCACCTCAGGAGAGGGCCCTTTGGGCCGGCTTCATGGCCGATGGCGAAGGGCGCCGCCTCATGGAACCTTACCTCTGGGCCCTCGGTTACCGAAGGCGGGACGAAGACCTGGGGGCCGAACATCTAAAGCTTCTTTTCGAAAAAGAACCTATCTTCAGCGTCAGCCAGCTGGAAACCTATGCTGCCTGCTCCTTCCGGTACCTCTCCCACTATGTCCTGGGCTTGAAGGAAAGACCCTTGGCCAGGATGGACCCGGCCCGCATGGGGGAGGTCTATCACCAGGGTCTTCTGCACCTCAGCCGCCTGATGCAGTCGGGGAAAACCCTGGATGAGGCCACCATGGAAGGCCTTTTGCAGGAGATCCTTGCCGGCATGGAGCACCGGATCCCCGAGGCTCGGCAAGGGTATGTCCGCCGGCAGCTACAGCGCATTCTGACGGAAGGTTGGGGCCACCTCCAGGAACATCAGGTTTTCGGAGAGTTTCGCGTTCTCGGTCTGGAAAAACCCTTCCGCTTCCCCTTTTCCCTCCCCGATGGAACCCAGGCTTCCCTCCAGGGGCGCATCGATCGGGTGGAGAGCTACGATAGCGATGACCGTAAGTGGGTGCGGGTGGTGGACTACAAGAGCTGGGGCAAAACCCTCGACCTGGAGGAAGTGAAGCTGGGGCTTACCTTGCAGCTGCCCCTCTACCTCCTGGCGGCGGTGGAGCTCTGGGGCGGCCTGCCGGCGGCCTTCCTCTATATGCCCATCATCCTACCCTTCGATGAAAAGCCCCCTTCCCTCAAGATGGATGGTTACCTGGTGGACGATACCGACGCCCTTTTGGCCATGGATCGAAGGGCTCAGGGGCACCTGATCCCGGCTGCCCTTGTCCAAAAAGGCGGCTGGTCCAAGAGGAGCAAGGTCCTTCCCTACGAGGAACTTCAGGAGCTCATGGATGAGGCTCTGGAAAAGGCCCGGACCTGGAGCCAGTCCATTCTGCAGGGAAAGGTGAGGGAGGAACCCCTTTACTGGAAGGGCCGTCTTGCCTGCGAGAGCTGCATCTTCCAGGGCTTTTGCCATTACGATCCCCTCCTCCCCGGCTTTGGACCCCGCCGTCCCCACCCTCAGGGAGAGGAGGCATCCCCTTGAGCATCGCCTGGAATGAAGAGCAAGAGGCAGCTCTGGAAGCGGCGGGGAAGGTCCTGGTGAGCGCTTCCGCCGGGTGCGGCAAGACCACCGTCCTGACGGAGCGGGTGCTCCGGTGGCTTTTGGCCGGGGGAAGCCTGGAGAGCCTCATTGTGGTCACCTTCACCGAAGAAGCTGCGGCGGAGATGCGAAGCCGCATCCGGGGGGCCCTGGAGCGGGAGGTGGAAAGGAACCCGGCGAACCGCTTCCTGCGCCACCAGCTGCAGCTCCTTCCCCAGGCCAGGATCTCCACCCTCCATGCCTTTTGCCTGCGCCTCATCAAGCGCCATTTTCGGCAGCTGCGGCTGGATCCTTCGGCCCGGGTGCTGGCCCAAGAAGAGCAGGATCTTTTGCTGGAAGAAGCCCTGGATCTGGTCCTGGACCGCCATTACCAGGAAGAAGATCCCCGATTTGTCGACCTGGTGGAAAGCTACGGCACTGCCGATGGCGGCGACGGACCCATCCGGGAGATCCTCCTGGAGCTCCATGCCACGGCTTATGCCCGCCCCTGGCCAGAGATCTGGTTGCAGGAAGCGCTGGCCACGTACCGCCAGGTGCGGCAGGATCCCCAAGGATCGCCCGTCTATCGGCTTCTCCTGGATGATGGCCGTTTGCACGTGGAAGAGGCCCTGGCCTGGCTGGAGCGGGGCTTGTGGGAAGCCAGGGACGGCTCTATCAAGGATCTTTTCGAGGCCGATCAGGAAAGGATCCGGCAAGCCTTGGCCCTGTGGGAGAAAGACCCCTTTGGCGCCCTGCAGGCGATGCAGTTCTGGCCTCAAGCCTCCTGGAAAGACACCGAGGAAGAGGAAACCCGCCTCAAGCGGCTGCAGGGCTACCGCCAGAAAGCGAAGGATGCTTTGAAAGAGGTGGCGTCCTGGCTCACGGAGGATCTGGCGGAGCGATGGCGCCAGGAGGCAGACCAGTTTCTCCCCCTGGCGGCCAAGATGGTGGCGCTGGTGGAGGAGCTGGAGGAAACCTATAGGCGCCTCAAAGAGGAAGAGGGTCTCCTGGACTTTTCCGACATGGAGCGCCTCACTCTTCGCCTTCTCCAGGATCCTGCCGCCCCTCCGGGAACGTTGCGGCCTTCCCCCCAGGGTCTGGAGATCCGGAAGACTTGCCAGGCCCTTTTGGTGGACGAATTTCAGGACATCAACGAGCTCCAGCATGCCATCCTTACCCTCTTGGGGGGCGAAGAAGTTTTCTACGTGGGGGACGTAAAGCAGAGCATCTACCGGTTCCGGCAGGCGGAACCGCAGCTTTTCCTGAACCTTTATGCCGGCTATCGGGACCGGGGTGGGGGGGCACTGGTGCACCTCCGCACCAATTACCGCAGCCATCCGGCGGTGATCGGGGCGGTGAACCATGTCTTCCGCCGCCTGATGCGGGAGGAGCTGGGGGGCCTTTCTTACACGGAAGAAGCGGCCCTTGTGGCCGGTCGGGAGAGCATAGCGGGGAAAGAAAAGGGGGCTCACCTCTTTATCCTCCACCATCCCCGGCGGCGGGAGTGGGAAGCGCTGGCCCCCGACGAGATCAGGGAGAGGCGCTGGGAAAGGGAAGCCCGGTTTGTGGCCCAGAAGGTGGCGGAGCTTTTGCAAGACCCGCACCTTTGGATCTTGGACCCTGGGACGGGGGAGAGGCGGCATCCCCGGCCGGGGGATGTGGCGATCCTCTTGCGCAGCGCCCGTTCCCGGGCTCCCCTTTTGCGGGAGGCTCTCTTGCAGCGGGGCATTTCCAGCGTGGCGGCGGTAGGGGGAGGATTCCTCCATGCTTTGGAGGTCCGCTGGGTCCTCCATCTCCTGCAGGTTCTGGATAACCCCCGGCAGGACATCCCCCTGGCTTCCCTCATGCGCTCGCCCCTGGGCGGTTTTTCCCTGGAGGAACTTCTGCGGATCAGGAGCTTGGAGCGGAAGAAGGATCTTCTGGATGCCGTCTTTGAGGCTCAGGCGCAGGGGGACGAGCTGGGAGCGAAGACAAAGGCCTTCTGGTCTCGGGTAGAGGCCTGGCGGACCAGGGTTCGGCGCCGGCCCCTTCTCACCTTCCTGGAGGAGCTCTACGGGGAAACCCACCTTCTGGACGTGGCGGAGGCGCTGCCGGGCGGAAGCCAGCGGCGGGCCAACCTGGAGGCCCTTTTGGAGAGGGCTCGCCAGTTCGAACACTTTGCCCGCCAGGGGCTGGGGAGCTTTCTGGAGTTTTTGCGCCGCCTGGAGGAAAAGGGGGAAGATTTCGCGGTGGCACCTCCTTCGCGGGGGGATGCGGTGCGCATTCTCACCATCCACCAGAGCAAAGGCTTGGAATTCCCCATCGTGGTGGTGGCGGGACTGGGGCAGCCTTTCCGCGGCACAAGAGAGGCCATGGTCGTGGAAAGGGAGCTGGGGATTGCCTTTAAATCGGCCGATCCCCAGCTTCGGGTGAGGGCGCCTTCCCTTTTTTACCGCGCGTTCCTGGCCCACCGGCGGCGCCAGGAACTGGCGGAAGAGATGCGGATCCTCTATGTGGCCCTGACCCGGGCGCGGGACTCCCTGGTGCTGGTGGGAAGCACCGAACAGCTGGAGGAGGATATCCCCGCGGAGTCTCTCTGGGACTGGGAGGAGACGCTCTCCTTAGGCCGGCTCCTTCTGGCGTCGGATTATCTCGCCTGGGTCCGGGGCGCCCTCCAGAAGGCGTCTCCCTTCTGGGAGGTGACGGTGTTGAAGCCGGGGGAAGAGGGGAGCGCGAGAGAGGCCCGGAGCGATGAGGCACCTGCCGAGGTTTCCGCGGACGGAGAAGGGGAGTCCTTCCTGGACGCCATTCAGGAGAAGTGGAATTGGGTCTACCCGTACCGAGAGGATACAGAGGCCCTGGGAAAAAGGGCCGCGTCCGAGATGCGCCTCCCCCTGGATCCGGAGGTGGCTTCAGCTCCCCTTCCCAGCTACCTGCGGCCCCTACATAGCCCCTCCCTGGATGGGCAGGGGAGCCTGCGGGGAGCCCAGAGGGGCAGCGCCTTCCACTTGGTCATGCAAAAGCTGCCCTGGGAAGCGCCCCTTGAGGAAGGGAACGTCACAGGGATCCTTCAAGAGCTGGGGGGAAGGGGTCTCTTGCCGCCGGGGTGGGAAGAGGAGATCACGCCGGAAGAGATCCTAGGCTTTTTCAGGACGGACGTGGGCCAAAAGCTCTTCCACGCCGTGCAGGAAGGGGCCAGGATGCGGCGGGAGTGGCTCTTTACGTGGCGGTTTCCCAGGACACGAGGGGACTTTCTCCTGGTCCAGGGTGTGGTGGACCTGATGGTGGAGATGCCGGAGGGGTTCTATCTGGTGGACTATAAGACGGACCAGGTGAAGGATCAGGTGCCGAAGCCTCTTTTGGAGCAATACGAGAGCCAGGTGAAGGTCTACCGGCAGGCCATCCAAGCCATCACCGGAAAGGCGGTGGCGGGAGCCTACCTCTATTTCACCCGGCCCCAGCTTCTCCTTCCCGTCACCTAGGTGCGATGATGCCCCTCGATCTTTTTGATCCAGCGGTCCAGGGCATCCCGGACCCATTTGGCCTGTTCGACCGTCAGGTGGGCGTTGTGGGTCAAGAGCCAGATCCGGGGGGCTGCTGTCTGGGCTTCTTTTACCCTCACGGGAACGCCGTGGTCATCCACAAAGGAAGTGAAGACCTCCAGCCCGTGCATAGTGATGCTCTGGCCCGGAAGTTCCATTTCATGGGTCTGATCCACCATCGGCACCGCCTTTCCTTCCTGCATGATCCTCCAGCGGGCATTGTACCGTAGAAAAGGCCGGGAGAGGGCAGGCCAGCACCGGGAACCAGGGATTTCGGGGGTTCATACGGAAAGAAGGTCCCATATGGTGACTTTTTTCGACGCCCCGTCTCCCCGAAATTATGCAGGCTGTACAGATATAAGCAGGACTTTACGATAAGGTGGCGAACGAAAACTTCATGAAAGAGAACCGTTATATCGTCGAAGAGCCCCGCCGCCGCTCCCACTTTGAAGCCATGGAAAGGCTCCAGATCGAGGTCTGGAACCGGGAGACCTCCCTGCCGGTTCCCATGCTCTGGGTGGCGGTGGAAACCGGGGGTTTGGCCCTGGTGGCCCGCCAGCCCGAAAAGGAGGAGGTCGTCGGTTTTTGCCTGGGGGTGCCTGCCTTCGATGGCAAAGAAGCCTGGCTTTGGTCCCATATGGCGGCGGTCAAGGAAGGGATCCGCAGCCATGGAATAGGCCGCGCCCTGAAGTACCGGCAGTATCGCTGGGCAAGAGAGGAAGGTTTTCCCCTCATCACCTG
>JASBVX010000232.1 GCA_029960865.1 Bacillota bacterium
TCTGCCCCGGCCCCCGCATGGCCATCTCCAACACCACCGCCTCTTCATCCCCCGTCATCTCCAGAAGGACCAGGGGAAGGCCCACATCGCTGTTGAGGTTTTCCCGGGCCGCCAGGATCTTTTTCTGCGTCCGCAAGACGGCTGCCACCATCTCCCGGGTGGTGGTCTTGCCCACGCTCCCCGTGATGGCCACCACCGGTACCGGGAAGCGCTCCCGGTGCCAGCGGGCCCAGCGGCCCAGGGCCAGGCGGGTATCGTCCACCTGCAAAAGGGGCTTGGAAGCAAAGGACGGCAGGATCCTTTCCACCATGGCGGCCCCGGCACCCCGGGAAAAGGCTTCTTGGACGAACTGGTGGCCATCGGCGCGGCTGCCGGAAAGGGCCACAAAGAGGGTTCCTTCCGCCACGGCGCGGCTGTCGGTGGCAGCTCCCCGGATCCGTCCCACTGGGGCGCCTCTCCAGGAGCCGCCGGTGGCGAGGGCCAGCTCTTCCGCCTTCCAGCCCAGAGGGCTCAGGGCTCTCAAGTAGTCAGCCACGGTAGCCCATCTCCCGAAGAAGGCTCCGGACCACCTGGCGATCATCGAAGGAAAGGACCTGATTCCCGATGGTCTGGGTCGTCTCGTGGCCCTTTCCCGCCACCACCACCCCATCCCCGGGCTCTGCCAGCTGAAGGGCCAAGGCGATGGCCTTTTTCCGGTCCTCTTCCTTATAGAGGGGGATCCTCCGCTCCCTGGCCAGCTCCTCGGCCCCCCGGGCCACCTCTTCGATGATGGCTCGGGGATCTTCGCTCCGGGGGTTGTCGGAGGTGATGATGACCACATCGGCGACCCGGGCCCCTTCCCTTCCCATGAGGGGCCTCTTCTCCCGATCCCGATCGCCCCCGGCCCCAAAAACGCAGATGAGCTTTCCCGCCAGGGTTTTCCGGGCGGCCGCCAAGAGAGACTCCAGCCCGGCGGGGGTGTGGGCGTAATCCACCACCACGGAAAAGGGCTGTCCCTCCTGGATGAGCTCCCAGCGCCCCGGCACCGGCTTGAGGCGGGAAAGGGCCCAAAGGGCCTTTTCCGGCGGCACATTTAAGGCCGCCGCCGTGGCCAGGGCCAGGGTCCCGTTGGCTACGGTGAAGGAACCTCCCAGGGGGATGGTCACGGCAAAGCGCCTCCCCGACCAGAGGGTCCCCAATCCCTGGGGCAGTTCCCCCACCTCCAGGGTGAAGGCGATGGTTTCCATGGTCTCCTGGATCTCCAGGGCCCGCACATGGGCTTTTCTACCTGCCGCGCTGGCGGTGATCACCGGCCGGGTCACCTCCTTTGCCAGCCGTTCTCCCCACGAATCGTCCACCATGATGGCCGCCGGCCCCACCAGCATCTCGTGGAAGAGGCGGGCCTTCGCCTGGTAGTAATTCTCCATCGTGCCGTGAAAGTTGAGGTGATCTTGGGTGAGGTTGGTGAAGGCGGCGGCCCCGAAGGACAGGGCCGTCACCCGCTCCTGGGCAATCCCTTCCGAGGACGCCTCCATGACACACGCTCCGTGGCCCTCCTGGACCATCTCCCAAAGGAGCCTTTCGATATCGGGGGCCTCGGGGGTGGTATGGGGAAGGGGCCGTCTCTCTTCGCCGATGAGGGCGTAAAGGGTGCCGAGAAGCCCGGTTTTTACCTGGGTGGCCAGCATCTCCCGGATCATGTGGGCGGTGGTGGTTTTCCCGTTGGTCCCCGTCACCCCCACCAGCAAAAGCTTCTCCGCGGGCTTGTCGTAAAAGCGGTGGGCCACGTAGGCCATGGCCCTTCGCACCTGGGGTGTCACCAAGACGGGCACATCTTGGGGAAAGGGTTTTCCCTCCTCGATCGCCAGGGCGGCCGCCCCTTTGGCCAGGGCCTCGGGGATGAAACGGTGGCCGTCGGTCTTTTGCCCCGGGAGGGCAAAGAATAGGTGGCCCTTTTCCACCCGGCGGCTGTCGTAGGAGAGGCCCGTGATGCTCCTTCCCTCAGGTCCAAAGACGTGTCCCAAACCTTCCACCAGTTCCCGCCAAGCCTTCTCCATGAGTTTCCCA
>JASBVX010000233.1 GCA_029960865.1 Bacillota bacterium
GACGGCGGTGGGGACCGCAGCGGCGATGATGACGGCCGTGAGGGCTTTCATGACGTTATTCACGTTGTTCTGGATCATGACGGTATAGACTTTGGTGACGCTGGCCAAGGTGACGTTTCGCTGCCGGAATACGTCCCGGGTTTCCTCCATCTCATCTTCCGCCAGATCCCAATCTTCCAGGGTCTCGGTGCCCAAACCTTGCGCCTCCAGCCACTGGCGCATCCGCCGCATGGCATAATTGTTTTGATCCAGCGAGCGGGCAAAAAGGAGGAGGGCCTTGTTGAGGTTCATGATGGCCCGGACGGCAGGGTTTCGCTGGGCTTCCAGGACACTGCGTTCCAGAACCCGGATCTCCTGGTTGAGTTCCACGAGAAGTTCCCAGTAGTGGCGGGCCAGGCTCTGCAGCCCATGGACCAGCACCTCCATCAAGGAGGCTTCCTCCAGGTCAGGGTCGGCGGCCGCCTGATGAAGATAAGAGGCGTGGTCGACCGACCATGTGAGGAGCTGGGTGCCCGTAAAGATCCAACCGCTGGGGATGACCTCATAGGGGACCTCTTCCCGAGGGTCCTTTTCGGGATCGTGGAAAGGGGCCGCCAGGGAAAGGCGGGCTCGTTGCCCGTTTCCCTGGAAGGAAGGGCGATAGATGGAGCGTCCGCTGGCCGGTTCCAACCAGGCCCTCGGGATCGAGAAAAGCTGGGCCACGCGGTCCTTTTCTTCAGCGCCAGCCGCCTCCAAGTGAACCCAGGTTGCTTCTTGGATATCTTCCCTTGGTTCCACCGCCACCAGGCCCTTTCCCGGGGCAAAGGCATAGAGCATGGGAATTCCTCCTCTCCTAAATAAGTTTGCGCCAGCGCAAAATGCCCGCCACGATACCCGTGATGAGGACAGAGGCCACAATGAGGGCGGTGAAGGCCCAGGGTGCCTCTTGATACGGAAGGGGCACGTTCATCCCGTAGATGGTCCCCACGGTGGTGGGGACGGCCACCAGCAGGGAGAAAAACGTCAGGTACTTAAGGATGTGGTTCAGGTTGTTCTGCACCACGTTGGCATAGGCATCCAGGATGTTGGCGGTGTTGGTGGCATAAAGGTCGGCTGCCTCGTAGGCCTGCTGGAGCTCGATGGCCGTCTCGCTGAGATGGGCGTTGTCATCGGCGTAAAGCTTGATGTATCGACCCGTCTGGATACGGCGCAGGAGGGTCACCATCTGCCGCAGGGATGTCGCATACTGGACGGCCGTTTTTTCAATGTGGAGGAGGGCATAGATTTCCCGGTTGCGCTGGGCTTTCTGCAGTTGTTCCTCCAGCCGCTGCAGCAAAAGATCCACTTGATCCAACGTATCCTCGTAGTTTTCTGCTACCTGGCGCAGCAGCAGAAGGGTGAAGCGAGTCTTCATGAAGGTGCCGAATTCGCCGGCCAGGCTGCCGTGAAAGGGCTCCCACAGATCCTCCAGATCTTCGTTGGAGACCGTGACGATTTGATCTTTGGCAAAGACGATGCCCAGAGGAACCGTTACGAAACGGCTGTCCTCGTAGTAGTCCATTTCTTCGCGCTCGAAAGGGACATGGACCACCATCATGACGACCCCTTGCCGCCTTTCGATACGGGGACTGGCTTTGGGGTCCATGACCATTTCCAGCACTTCTTCAGGGACGTCGGTGGCTGCCGCTACTTTCTCCAGTTCCTCATCCGTGGGGCGGATGAGCTGGACCCACTCGTTGAGCTTGATGTCCTGGCGTTCTTCGAGGGTGCCCGTCCCCTCGCCGTACCAGATTTTGAGCATGAAGGACTCCTCCTCTCGTAATGAGAGCGTGCTGCATGCTGCACAACCCTAAACCAGGTCTTCGGCTAAAGGTGGACACCCCCCTTCGATAAAAAAATCCTTCCCACAGGGAAGGAAAGCTGCCTTTACAGCCGTCCCCCTCGTTGGGCTTTGGCACTGGTGGCGCTCCGCCGATGGCGGAAACTGCCTTAGGTGGGACCTTAAGCCGATCCGACCTGTTCAACCCGTTGGCGTCTTTGGACGTTTCCGGGCAGCAGCTT
>JASBVX010000234.1 GCA_029960865.1 Bacillota bacterium
TACGCCTCCCAGGCGGCCGTCATGGCCTGATCGGCCAGGTGGCGATCGGCCTGGCTCACGTAACCGATGATTTCGCTGTTCTTGGCTGGGTTGATCGAAGCATGCTTCTTCTCGGTTTCGATTTTCTTGCCTTTGACCCAAAGGGGGTAAGATTGGCCGAAGCGGCCTTCCCACTGGGCTAGGGCTTCCTGCAGCTCCCTGCGTTCCTCTTCAGTCTTATATTGGTACACCGGCTCGTTCTTGAACGGCCCGATCACGGTACATCCCTCCCGGTCCGTGCTGGGGCCGGGTGCCCGGCCCCGCCACCTTTGTATCATAAACGTTTCCCACTGGAACCCGCGGGACCCCTGTGACAGGAGCGTCGTTCCTGCCTTAGATTAGAAACGTTAAGGAGGCGCATGACCTTGCGCTGGCACGTGGTAGAGAGCTACGAGGAGATGTCGCGGAAAGCGGCGGCCTTTTTCATCGAGGCCTTGCAGGAAAACCCCCGGCTGGTCCTGGGGCTGGCTACCGGTTCCACTCCCGTCGGGACTTATCAGGAGCTGATCAGGGCTTTCCGGGAGGGGAAGATCAGCTTCCAGCAGGCTTTCGCCGTCAACCTGGATGAGTATGCGGGCCTGCCTCCCGACCATCCCCAGAGCTACGCCTACTTCATGGAGAGCGAACTGTTCGCCCACGTGGATATGCCTTCCCACCATCGCCATATCCCCAAGGGCCTGGCTCCCGATCTGGATGAGGAGTGCCGCCGGTACGAGGAAGTGATTGCGGACCTAGGAGGGGTGGATGTACAGCTCCTGGGCATCGGGGTGAACGGCCATATCGGGTTCAATGAGCCGGGTACCCCTTTTGATGCCCGCACCCACGTGGTGGAGCTCACCTCTTCCACCCGCCAGGCCAATGCCCGCTTTTTCGACAGCCTGGAGGAAGTGCCGACCCACGCCATCACCATGGGGCTGGGGACCATTCGGGAGGCCAGGCACATTCTTCTTCTGGCCAGCGGTCCCAGTAAGAGAGAAGCCATCCAGGCTCTGCGGAAAGGAGAACCCGATCCCCAGTGGCCTGCCACCTGCCTCTGGCTTCATGACCACGTGGATGTGATGGTGGATCGGGAAGCTTATGGAGAATAGCGAAGAGCCCCGCCCTATCAGCGGGGCTCTCCGCAAGGAACCTTAGCCTTTGCCTCTTTCAGCCTTTTCCTGGGTTGCCCAGAGGGCGCTTCCTCCCAAGAGCAGCCCCACCACCACGGCATTGGCCATCGGGTTGGTGAGGGTGCTGTAGGCCAGGATCCAGGGCGAGAGGATCAGCCATACGCCCACCACGACGTTGACCCAGGCGGTCCATGCGGGGCCGCCATACCCGTGCCATAGGGCCAAGGCGGCCGCCAGAATACCGACGATAACTGCGTTCCACATGATGCCAGCCTCGGCACTAAAGCCCAGAATCCAAGGAGAGAGAAACATCCATACGCCGAGGATGACGCCCGCCCAATCCTGCCAACGCTGCATGATTCTTCACCTCCTTCCAGGACACATTATGGAAACTCAGTAAGGGAAGTGTCAAGGGATGGACCGGGCCGCGTCGTCCTAAAAGCCCCGTCCAAGACCACAGCGCAAGGTCTCCCAATGGTGCGAAAGCTCTCCTCAAACCCGAGACATCCAGCTTCGATATACCCATCGCCGGAACGCCTTGGAAGCCCAGGTTCCCAAAGGAAGGTGGTCCTCCGCTCCCCGCTACCCCGGCAGGGTGCCCGGGAAACCGGGGTCGGGGCACATGAGACGAGGGTCTTGATCCATCCGCTCCCTGAACTTAGGCCCAATCCACCTGGGCTTGCTGGCCCGGCGTGTTTCAAACCGCTGAACCGCCTGGGAAGCCCGGATCCCCCGAAATGGGGCCATAAAGTCTTTTACCAGGGTCTTTCCGCCCGTGTATCCCTCCGCTGGAATCTCGGCGTAAAGGACGCTGCCGTTCAAGACCCCTTCGCTGATGCGCTTCAA
>JASBVX010000235.1 GCA_029960865.1 Bacillota bacterium
ATACTTTTTCACCAAGGTTTCCTTCTGGGCTGCCCCTGTGTGGAGGTCGGTGAAGGTGACGCCTTTTTCCTCCAGCTCCCCCCCGATCCGCCGCCGGACATGGGTCCCATCCCGTTGGATGAGGGCATGGGAAGACCCCTCTGGGCCCAACATCTCCCACACCTCAGCCGTCAGCTCTTCCCCTGCGGAAGCCCCCATGTGGGCAGGAAACTCGAGAAGGGGAAGGCTCGACAAATTGAGGCGGTTCCAAGTCTCCACCCGCCGGTCGGGAAGGGGCAGATCCAAAAAGGCCTGCCACGCTTCCTGCCTCAGCTGGGTCAGCCAGAGAGGTTCCCCCAAGGCCTGGGAAAAGCGGGCCACATCCTCAGCCGTCACCTCCCCCAGGCGGGGCAGGCGAGCTTCCACCTTAGCGGCCATCCACCGGCACCTCCCCGGAAAGGTCCTCTTCCAGCTCCTCCAGACCCAGCTCCCGGCGCAGCCAGTTGTACCCCTCGGCTTCCAGCTTCTCCGCCAGCTCCGGGCCTCCGGAACGGACGATGCGACCATCGAACATCACATGGACGAAATCAGGCTTGAGATACCGCAGGATGCGGGAATAGTGGGTAATCACCATGACCCCCATCTGGGGCCCCTTCAGGTGGTTGACGCTCTCGGCCACGATGCGCACCGCATCGATGTCGAGGCCCGAATCGGTCTCGTCCAGGACGGCCATCTTCGGTTCCAGCATGGCCAGCTGGAGCATCTCGTTGCGCTTCTTCTCGCCGCCGGAAAAGCCATCGTTCAGATAGCGGCTGGAAAAGCTGTGGGGGATCTCGAGAAGGTCCATTTTCTCATGGAGCTTTTGGATGAACTCCTTGACGGGCACTTCTTCACCCCGGACCTGGTTCAAAGCCACCCGCAAGAAGTTGGCCACCGTCACCCCCGGAACTTCCGCCGGATACTGGAACGCGAGAAAAAGGCCTTGTTTCGCCCGTTCATCCGCTTCCATCTCCAGGATGTTCTCGCCGTTCAAGAGCACCTCCCCCTCGGTCACCTCATAGCGGGGATGGCCCGCCAGAGCAAAGGCGAGGGTACTCTTACCGGCCCCGTTGGGCCCCATGACAGCATGGACGGTGCCTCCCTGGATCTCCAGGTTCACACCTTTTAAAATGGGGTTGCCATCGACCGATGCATGGAGGTTTCGAATCACCAGCTGCGGAACGCTCACCCTTGGATCATCCCTTCCTGGGCAATTCCTAGTGGAACGCTCGGATTTATGCCGGGCTCATTATAGCCTCTATGAACCAAGAAAGGCAACGGATGGTGGCAGCCCTTCCCCTGATGGATGATAGCGAGGAGGAGGTCAACCCATGAAATCCTTTCCCCGCCGGCCCCTTTACGAATCGTTTTCCCGCCTGGCGGCCGTCGCCCGGGGGGATCTTCCCGCCACCCTGGTCATTCAAAATGCCCGTTTGCTCAATGTGCTCAGCGAAGAGATCCTGGCCGGCATGAGCGTGGCCGTCAGCCAGGACCGCATCGCCTACGTGGGACCTGATCCTTCCCCCATGATTGGCCCCGAAACCCTCGTTCTGGATGCCCAAGGGAGGTATTTGGCCCCCGGCCTTTTGGACGGCCACTGCCACGTGGAAAGCTCCCAGATCACCGTGACCCAGTTTGCCCGGGCTCTCCTCCCAAGAGGGGTCACCGGGATCTTCTACGATGCCCATGAGATCGCCAACGTGTTGGGACTTAAGGGCCTGCGCCTCTTTTTAGAGGAATCCCGCCGCACCCCTCTTTTAGCGTATCTTCAGGTACCTTCCTGTGTCCCCGCTGCCGGCAAGGCATGGGAGACATCCGGGGCGGAGATGGGACCCTCCGAAGTGGCGCAAGCCCTTTCCTGGGGCGATGACGTCATCGGCTTAGGGGAAGTGATGAACTTCCCGGGAGTTGTCTTAGGAGATCCCAAGATGGCAGGGGAAATTGCCGCGACCCTGAAGG
>JASBVX010000236.1 GCA_029960865.1 Bacillota bacterium
GGGCCTTTACGGTTTCCCTGCCCTCCCTCCGGAGTTCCCCGCGCGGCGCCGCCAAAGCTTCGATTACCGCCACACCTTTAGCCACCGGGTGTGGGACGTGAAGGTCTATGAAGGCAACGCTGAAGACGAAGGGGCGATCGCCCTGGAGGGACGGTACGTGCCCCTCCAAAAGACCCCTCCCCTTCCCCTTCCCCAGGCTTTTCGCCCCTTATGGGAGAAACTTTGGGAAGAAGCGGCGCAAGAAAAGGAAGAGGATAGTCCCTAGAAAGAGGAGCAGGATGCCTTCCTGGTAATAGGCTACGTAGGCGGAGACCTTGGGCCAGTTGGTGCCAAGAAGGATGCCCAATCCCAATAGGGTGCCGTCCCAGAAAAAGGATCCCAAAAAGGTGGCGGCGGCAAAGGCCCCTAGTGGCATGTGCCAAGCTCCCGCCGGGAGGGAGATGACGCTCCGGATCCCCGGTAACAGCCTTCCCAAAAAAACCCCCCATACCCCATGCCTTTGAAACCAGGTTTCTCCCCGCAAGAAAGCCTTCGGGGTGATCCCCGTCCACCTTTGGGTGGCAAGAATCAGGCGGAGAAGGCGCTCCCGGCCCAATAGGCGGCCAAGCCCATAGATGAAAAGGCCTCCCGCCAGGGACCCGGAGACGGCGGCCAAAAGGGCATAGCCCCATGAGAGGGTGCCGGAGGCGATGGCAAATCCGACCCAGGGAAGAATCACTTCCGAAGGGATGGGCGGGAAGACCTGCTCCAAAAAGACCGCCAGGGTCAGGCCAGGGTAACCCAGGACCTCGAGAAACCGGCGGGCCAGATCCAGGTCGATCCCCCGGTCAGTCTATGCCAGCGCTCCCTATTTCATGGTATCGGGAACCCGGACGGCCACCCCTTCCGCCTTCACCACCACCTGGCCATCGGCCCAGACTTCGGTGGCCACCACCACTTTCCTTGCTCCCACTTCCACGATGCGCCCCCTGGCTTCCAGCCAGGTGAAGGAAGGGGTAGGTTTGAGGAAATCCACCTTGAGGGATGCCGTAACGCACCGGGGGGCTTCCAGCCCTTCTTCGGGCCGGTGGCCGGCGGCTTTGTGGAGGGCCAGGGCTCCGGAGCCGGTGGTGTGGCAGTCGGCCAGGGAAGCCAGGAGCCCTCCGTAGACAAAGCCCGGGATGGCGGTATGTTCCGGGCGGGGCATGTAGCGGGTCAAGGTTTCCTCTCCGTCCCAGCGGGTCTTCAGATGGAGGCCACTGGGATTAAGGCGGCCGCAGCCGTAACACCAGGCAAAGTTTTCGGCGTAATAATCCTGAATGTAGGGCGACTTTTCCTCAGCCATGACATCCCTTCCTTTCACTCGGAGCGCAACGTCATCTGGGCGGGGTTGGGCACTTTCACCACCAGGATCTCTTCGTCGCGGTCGGTCCGGGCCAGGGCGGCAAAACCGTCGGTAGGGGGTAGCCCTTCATAGTTGGTGGGGGCGGTATCGGTGACCCGGCTGATGATAGAAGATTGGCCGTAAAAGCCCAGATCGAAGATATCGCCCGTCATCATGGGGTTGACGGCGTAGCGGAACCGTTCGTCCTTCATGACGGCTGTGTAGCTTCCCCGGAGCCAATCTTCCCGCTGCCCCAGGCTCCACTCCTCGGGATTGGCAGACGGCTGGAGGAGGATCTGGGCTCCCTCCCGCACCAGCCGATCCAGCACATCCTCGTGGAAGGCGTCCAGGCAGATGGCGATCCCCACCTTCCCCAAGGGGGTGTCGATGGCCTGGATGTCGTCCACGGAGGCCGGCACGATATCCAGGCCGGCCGGCCCTTCCAGATCGATGAGGTGGACTTTTTTCTGCTGGCCCAGAACCTTGCCGTCAGGGCCGAAGAGAAAAGCCACGTTGTAGATCTCTTTCCCCTTCTGGGATAGAAGCATCTTTCCGTCCCGGATCTGGGTATCGGGAAGGATGATGGAGCATGCCTGGATGTAGACC
>JASBVX010000010.1 GCA_029960865.1 Bacillota bacterium
CCAGCTCTCGGACTTGCCATTCCCCAGGTCCTTGTTCTCCGTAATAGACCAGTCCAGGAGGGGATCCTCTACCTTATACCCCTTTACAAGCTTTTTCCCGGTGTTGTTGGTCAAGGTGATGGTATAGGTGACCGTGTCGATACCGTCACCATAGGCGATGGCACTTGGAGCCACCGTTTTGGTAAGAAGCAAGCCGTCGCAGTCATAAGCCACCTTGAAGTTATCGGAGGTAACCTTTTGCCTCTTACCCTTATTATCGTACCTATAGACCGTCACCTTGTATTCCTGGAGGATCGAGAAGGTCCCTAGAGATACCAGGCTGAACTTTCCATTTCCATCCGCCTCGAGGGTGCCAGAAGCGTAAACCGGGGAACCGCTCGTCTTGGTAACTTCCCAGTCCAACGTCTCGTTGGGCTTGAACTTGTTTCCATTTAAGTAAATGCCATCGCAGCTGCTATAAATGTTGCCGTCCTGCGGCTGCCCGTCTTCATCAGTGGTCCAGATGGCACCCGGGTTTCCACCAAAAACCATTACATCGACTTCATCTGAACTTGCCAACACGCCCTGAAACGACCCGGCAAAGGACATCACCAGGGCAAGGGCGGTCGCCAACCCGATGATCTTCCGCCATGCAGCTTTACGTGATCCCAACCTTTTCCCCACCTTCCTTTCCGTCTCTCCTTCTGTCAACTGCGGACCCCCCTGTTCCGATGCTCAGCATGCCAGTCCAGGGGATGCCTTCACCACCTGCCTAAGGCGAAAGGTTCTTCCACTTTAGTGGAGTTTCTCGCCAAGACCTCCTGCCCCGCTCTTGGAGGGCAGGGTAGGGAAAGGCACCTTTGAGGCGAAAGATGCAATAGGCGTTAGAGAGGAGAAAGCCCCTTGAAAACCCGCCTCACAGAACTCTGTGGCCTTCAGATCCCCATCATGCTGGGAGGCATGTACCTTGTCGGAAGAGCCGAGCTGGCCGCCGCCGTCTCGGAAGCGGGAGGCCTTGGCACCATCACCTCCAAGACTTTGGGAACTCCTGAGGCCCTCCGGGAAGAGATCCAAAAGATCAAAGCCCTCACCAAGAAACCCTTTGCCGTCAACCTGAACCTCTTCCCCAGCACCACCCCGACCCCCAACCAGGCCTTCATCGAGGTGATGGCTGAAGAAGGAGTTCCCATCGCCGAAACCAGCGGCCGCTCCCCGGAAGATATCCTCCCCTTGCTGAAAGAAGCCGGCATCAAAGTCATCCACAAGGTCCCCGGCATCCGCTACGCCAAAACGGCCCAGCGGCTGGGCGTGGACGCCGTCACCGTGGTAGGCCAGGAAACGGGGGGCCACCCCGGGATGAGCGATGTGGGAACTCTGGTCCTGGTGCGAAGGGCCGTCCAGGAACTGGAGATCCCCGTGATCGCAGGGGGAGGCTTTGCCGATGGCTATGGCCTTGCGGCCGCTTTAGCCCTGGGGGCCGATGGAATTCTCATGGGAACCCGCTTCATGGCCACCAAGGAAGCCCATGTGCACCCCCACCTTCAGGCTTTCCTGCAAAGGGCGACGGAAAACGATACCCTGGTCCTCCAGCGTTCCATCGGCTATCCCTCCCGGGTGGGAAAGAACGCGTTTGCCGAAGATATACTGAAGCGAGAAGAAGAAGGAGCCACTTTGGCAGAGCTTTTGCCCCTTCTTTCAGGTAAGAGAAGCCTGGCCGTCTACTTTGAAGGGGACATGGAAGCCGGCATCTTTTCCCTGGGGCAATCGGTGGGCCTCTTTGCGGACATCCCTTCGGTGAAAGAGCTCATGGAAAGGATTGTCCGGGAGGCTGAAGAAGCCTTAAAAAGGCTGCAAACCATCTTTGGAGGTGATGGCCCATGAAAAGCTACCGGGTGCCTCTCTGGTCGACAGAAGCTTTGGTGCTGGAAGAAGGAAACCCTGGCGATCCCGCCGTCCTCTTTCTCCATGGCCTGGGAAGCGGCGCCCGCGCCTGGGAAGAGCTTATGCCTCCCCTGGCCCGGAAGGGCTTTCGCTGCCTCGCCATCGATCTTCCCGGCATGGGAGACACCCCGCCCCCCAAAGACCTCCCCTTCCCCTATCCCGGACCCCATCTGGAGGCTTTTCTGGCCCAGCTCTGGGATGCCCTTCATCTCCGGCACCTGAGGGGTGTGGTGGGATGGTCCCTGGGAGGGGGCATCGCCCTCCACATGGGCCGCCTATACCCCCATCACGTGGAGAAGCTGGTCCTGGCCGCTCCTGCGGGGCTGGGAAGGGAAGTGGCCTGGGGCCTTCGCCTCATAGGCCTTCCGGGCCTGGGACAGCGCTTCTTGCGGACGCCCATCCCGCAACTTCCGGAAGGAGACATGATCTTTTTGCCCAAAGAGCTGGCCCTCCAGCCGGTTCCCAGGGCCTTTGTGGAGCGTCATCTGGAGATGATGAACCATCCCTGGTATGGGGAGACCCAGCTCCAGATCATGAGGGAAAGCCGCGTGCTCTGGCAGGGGCAAAAAACCATCAGCCAGGACGTGGATCCTGGTAGCCTTGCCCAGCCGGTCCTTCTCTTCTGGGGGCGGGAAGATGCCATCCTCCCCTCCTATCAGGGAGAAAGGGCCATCAAAAAGCTGAAGAGAGGGGTCCTCCACATCCTTTCCCCCTGCGGCCACTGCCTCCCCGTGGAATTCCCCAACGTCTTCCTCAGGGAGACGGCCGCCTTTCTCAAGGGCTAGGGGAAGGCCAAAAGCTCTTTAGCTCCTTCATCCAATCCCGCCCCTCATCCGGCTTGAGGGCCTTCCCCTTGATGGCCTCCCAGACTTTCTTCAGCCCTTCATCCCACGAAGGGGGAAAGAGGATCCCTCCCGTATCAAGGACCTTTTGGAGGGCAAAGGCCTGGGCTTTTTGCCAGGAAGGAGGGAGCTTCTCCAGGGCCTTCTTTTGGTCATCAGAGCCGGCGGGCAGCACCCCCAAAGACCCAAAGGCTTCCTCCCACCAGAGGGCGTAGTGGTGGGCCACCAGGACCGCGGCCTGGGTATGGGCACTGCCGGCAAAGGGGTGGCTGTAGAGGACATACACCCAGGCCACGCTGAGGGGCGGCCCCTTTTTCTCCGTTCCGGGAGGTCCCACAGGAATGGCTTCAGGAAGGCCCTCCGCCACCTTTTGCAGAAAGGGCGGGGGATAACCCGCCAGGAGGGGGGAGCGCTTTTGCCAGAAACGAAGGGTATCGCCGTGGCGAGGGCCCAGGTCATCCCAGGCCTTTAGAGCCCCGGCCCAGCTCGCCGCCTGAGGGTCGGCCAGGGTCAGGAGGGACAAAAGGGCCCGTTCTCCCTGAGGATCCACCACCAGGCCCTGCTTGGCAAAGGGAAGAGGATCCAGGAAGAAAGCCTCCTTCCCTTCCTTCGGAATCCCCGCCCACCACCAAAAGCTGAGCCACCGGGGAAACCCGGGCCAATCGAGATCCTTTGCCACCCGCAGGGCCGCCGCTGAGAAGGCTTCAGTCGCCCCACCAGAGAAGCGAGGGGTTCCTTCAGGGGTCATGTAGCGGGTCAGGGGAACCTGCCAGCGGCTCACCATAAGGCCCCAGTCATAAGGCGCCGCCAGGATGTCGGGGGGGCGTCCCCGGGAAAGGGCCTTCAGGACTTCATCCTCCGCCTTTTGAGGATCCAGGAGGGTCACCTCGATCTGGATGTGGGGATGATCCCTTGTAAAGCGTTTTGCCCAGGCCCTGAGGCGCTCTTCGTAGGAGGGGTCAGGGACAGGATGAGCCACGTCCCAAAGGACGACAGTGTAGCGCTTGGAGGGATCCACCTCCACCGGTTTAAGAGAAGGCCGCTCCCCCTTGTAACCGGGCTGGGAAGGGCGCCAGACCGCCCCGTACCAGATCCCCGCCAATAAAAGGGCCAGGAGAAGGGCTGCCCAGATGCGCCTCGGTACCTTCAACGGACTTTCGCCTCCCTAAAGCCCAGGAGCCAGAGCAGATCTTCTTCCGCCTGGCCGTTAGGCTGCAGGCCAAAGAAGGCCTGGGCTGCCTTCACCGCTTCTTCCGTCTCGGAGCTGTAGCGCCCATCCACCACCTCAAGGGGAAACCCCATGGCCTTGAGGCGCAGTTGCAGCCGCACCACGTCCTGGCCCAGCACCCCGGGGCGGTAATGGATGCGCATGGGATCCTGGGGTTCGGGTCCGATGATGTCCACCGGGGTATTGAGAGGCACCTGATCCCAGAGCTCGATGACATCCTCGTTGTGCATGCGAAAGCAGCCGCCGCTGGCCTCGGTCCCCACCGACCAGGGTTTGTTGGTGCCATGGATCCCGTAGATGCCCCAGGGGACATTGAGGCCCATCCACCGGGGGCCAAAACCGTCGCCCCAGTCCTTATCCTTGTGGACCACCCGGTAGTTCCCCACCGGTGATGGGGTTTCTTCTTTGCCGATGGCCACGGGATAGGATTTCACCAGCTTTCCCTGGTCGTAGAAGTAGAGTTTTTTCTCAAAGAGGTTGATGACGATCCGCTTCTCCGGTTCCGCCTTCTCGTTTTGCCGGGCAGTGAGGGCCACTCCCTGGAGCTGCATCCAGAAGCGGGCAAAGGGGCTTTGCACCAGCTCCCGGGCCGAAGGAGTGCCGCACATGGCCTCGGAGTCGGGAGGCGCCGGTTTGGCCGGATGGGCGGCGGCGTAGAGGGTGAAGACTCCCAGGACCAGGGCGACCCCCAGGGAGAGGGTGAAAAGCCTCCAGCGCACGCTCCCCTTCCCTTCAGAGGTACCCTATGGGCCCAGGGAAAGGTCTTAGAACCTCCGTGATATGCTGGAAGAAAAGGAGTGATCCCATGGACATTCTCATGAATAAAGAGGCCATGACCCGCCTGCAGGAAGAGCTTCGCCAAGCCCCTGGTAAGGTGGTACGCCTCCTGAAAGAGGATCGGGGGGAATGGACCTTCGCCATCGATCAGGCGAAACCCCAGGATTACCGGGGCTTTGTGGGGCCCGTGCCGGTGGCGGTGGAACCTTCTGCCATCGGGGAAGAGGAAGAAGAAGGCCAGCTCCTCTTCCTTTGGACTTCGGGCGGTTTTACCCTGGGCATGCGGATGGCCCATGATGCCTGTGTGGTGGATATGGAGATCCGGGAATAGGGATGGAAAAGACCATTCTTGTGACGGGTTTTGCCCCTTTTGGCCCCGATGGGGAAAACCCCTCCTGGCAGGCGGTTCAGGCTTTGGACGGAAGAGAGCTCACCCTTGCGGGGGAAAACTACCGCATTCGGGCCGCGGAAGTGCCCGTCTCCTGGAAAGGGGCCTTCCCTTCAGTGAAAGAGGCCCTGGAGGTCTTTTCCCCTCACCTTCTCCTCATGACGGGCCTTTCCGCCGGCAGGAGCGCCCTTCACCTGGAGCGGGTTTTCATCAACGTGGCGGAAGGGAAAGATAACGACGGAGAAGAGCGACAAGGGGAGCCCCTGGTTCCTCAGGGACCTGCCAGTTACTTCAGCCGCCTCCCCTTAGGGGATCTACGCCGCCGTCTCCTTCTACGAGGCATCCCGACGGACATCTCCAACAGCGCCGGGACTTATCTTTGCAACGGCCTCGGCTACCAGGTGCTCCACCACCTGGAGGAAGAGGGTCTTTCCCTTCCTGCCGGGTTTATCCATGTGCCCGCCACCCCTTCCCTGGCGGCCAAACGGCAGCTGGAGGCCCTGAAGGAGGGAAGGGGGTCTTCGGCCCTTCCCTCCATGACCCTGGAAACCATCCGAGCGGGGCTATGGGAGGTCCTCTCCGCTCTTCTTTCGCTCCGCCAAGAAGAAGGGATCGCCCAGGTTCCCTGAAAGAGGCTTAAAGTCTAGATCATAGCCGAAGGCCCGGGGCCCCACCACCTCCAGAGCTTCCCGCGTCTTCAGCTGCGCTGCCGCCGGAATGCCAAGGATCTGGAGGCGCAGGCCGTAGCGGAGCATCTCGGTGCCCACCGGATCCCCCGTCTCCTCATCTAAAAGGGTGATGAGATCGGGGGTGGTGGCCAGGACCTCTTCCCCGCCCTTCCCCTCTTTCCAGGCCACCAGAAACTCGTTTTGGATGGCCACCCGGCATTCCGACCCCTCATCCTCATCCAGACCCGCCAGCGTCACCGTGCCCCGGGCAAACCCTCCTGTGGTGCGACGATCCACGTCCACGATCTTGCCGTGGAAAAGCCTTTTCCCCCCCGAAACCCGAAGGAGGGCATCGATAGGATCGACTCCTTCCCTCCGGGCGTGCCGGATGGCCCTCCCCATATGGAGAGCCAGGGAAAGGGTCCCGGAGATGGCGGTGCGGCGCAGCTCTTCCCCCGTAAGCCAAGGAAGGGCCAGGGCCGCCGACGCCCCCATGGCCGTCGTCACGGCCCGGGCCAGCCTCTCCGCGGAAAAGGGGTCCAGCACTTGATCAAAAACAACCGTCTGGCCGTGGGCGTCGTGCAGGGCGAAAGGATAAGGCTTCACTCCACCGATCATGAAGGTGTCCATTTGCAGCTCGGGAAAAGCCCTTCCCATAGGGTCGGCATCGATGACGGGAAGACCTGCCTGAGCCGCCGCCACCAGGGGAGCGATGCTGTTGCCACCCCCGATCTCCCCGATGACGATGTAGTCGGCCTGGCGCCCCACATATCCTTGCAAAGCCCGAACGGCCGCCCACATCTCATCTCCCCGGGGGAGCTTCTCGATGCCCACCGTCGGGGCGCCCATGCCCGAAACGGCGCACCCGGCGCTGTCTTCAGCGACAAGGTCGAGGGGCCAAACGATGACCCGGCGCCCTTGGCGCAGCTCCATCCGAAGTCGCAGGGCCGCCAGGTAGGGATTCCCCCCACCCCCAGCTCCCAGAACCCTGGCACCCAGGGCAATGTCAGGGATGTCCTCCTCTGTGATCTCCCATGCTCAAGGACGCTGGAGGAGCTCCTCCCCTAAAGGTGTCTTCCCCTCCCCGTCAGCCCCAAACTCCGGCAAGCTTCCCCGATAAAGGGTCATAGGGCTTCTCCTTTCGCACGCAAGTCCCCTACCGCCTTCACCCTCACCCGGGACGCCTGCCCCGGAAGGTAAGCCAGGGGTACTTCCTCACGATCGGCGATTTCTACTGTGGCCGGATCGGCCCCGGCCGCCACCGCCTGTTCTTTGGCCTCTGCAAAGAGTTCCTCCCAGACCTGGGCGCGGTCTTTCCCTTCAAAGCGGACCACCCGTTCCACTTCCCCTCCGATCTGGGCCCAGGCGGCCCCGATGGCGTTGGCCACGGCAAAGTAGTCAGGCCGCAAGACGGCAGACGTTCCGGGAAGATCTTCAGGGAGGAGAATGCTCCCTCCTCCCACCAAGATGGCTGGCACCGGATCCGATGAGGTCTTCATGCGATCGACAGCCAAAGCCACTTTTTTGACCATCCAATCCCGCACCGCCTCCAGGTCCTGCAGCTTCACCAGCGGAATGAGATTCTTTTCCCCCACTTCTGCAAGACCCAGGGCTACGGCCACGTCAGTGGCCGTCCAGCGCCGGCCGCCAAAGCAATAAGCCTCTTCCCGGATGCGGTACCCGGCCGATTGGGGCCCCACTGCCGGGGGTTGGAAGGATACGTAGCTTCCACCCCCCAAGCCGATGGAATAGACATCGGGCATGCGGAAATGGGTGCGGACGCCTCCCACTTCCACCGTGGCGCCGGCCGGCCTGGGAAACCCTTGGCGCAGCACCCCCACATCGGTGGTGGTGCCGCCCACATCGATGACCACCCCATCGTGAAGCCCCGTCAAAAAGGCGGCACCCCGCATGGAATTGGTTGGACCCGAGGAAAAGGTCATGATGGGCCGGCGGATGGCCACGTCTCGATGCAAAACGGTCCCATCGTTCTGGGTCAGATAGATGGGGGCTTCCACTTGCAGCTGGCGCAAGGATGCCTCGAAATGCCCCAGCATGCGCCGGGCCAGGGGCATCAGGCCGGCATTGAGGATAGCGGCATTTTCCCGCTCCAAAAGGCCCGTGCCCCCGATTTCGCTGGAGAGGGTGATGAGAAGCTGGGGATGGGCCTCCTGGAGGATGGCAGCTGCTCTTTTCTCCATGGAATCGTCCAGGGCCGCAAAGACGGACGAAATGGCCGCGGCGGCCACTCCCCCCTCTCTCAATTCCCGACCTATTTGCCAAAGGCGCTCCTCGTCCAGGGGAGCCAGGGGCCGCCCGTCGAACTCGAACCCTCCCGGCAAGATATAGGAACCGGCCTCCATCTTCCCCCGCAGGTCCTCGGGCCAATCGCACATGGGAGGCAGCGACTGGCCTGCCGGTTTGGCAAGCCGTATGACGGCCACCGGGGTCAAATGGCGGCGTTCCACCACTGCATTGGTGAAATGGGTCGTCCCCAACATGACGGCCTCGATGCGGGCGGGATCCGCATCCCGGATGATCTCCCGCACCGCCTTCTGGATACCTTCCCCCACCTCAGGGGTGGTGGGGGTCTTCACCCAGCGCAGGACCTGGCGCCCCTCCACCAGAACCGCATCCGTATTGGTGCCTCCTACATCAATGCCTATCCGCCATCCCACTTTGTCCCCACTCCTTCATCCGGTCCTCCACGGCAGCTGGAGGCAAACCGTACATCTCCACCGCTTCCTCCACGCTGATGTATCCGTCACGCAGATCTTCCCAAAGGAGCTCTTCCTCCCTGGCTTTGGGGTCTCCGTACCCACCGCCGGTCCCCGTGCGAAAGGTCACCTCATCCCCCGTATCCAGGACCTCCCGAGCCACTTTTCCTTTCCAGGAGACCGTGCCGTCCCTCCGGCGGATTTCCACTCCGTTGGTGGTCCCCGGCTGCCCTCCCGCCACCCCCCAGGGCGGAATGCGATGGCGACCCAGGGTGGCCGTCAAAAGGACGGGGCCGCGAGGAATACGGAGGGTCTTGCGGATGCCCCGCCCACCCCGGCGCCGCCCTGCACCCCCGGGGCGAAGGTCCAGGGCCAGCTCCAGCACTTCCAGCCCGTAGCGGGCCTCCACCACTTCCGCCGGGATGTTGTAGGTGTCCCCATCCCCCACGGGCACCAGAGCATGGACGCCATCCAAATCCCGAGAGGCACCCCATCCCCCCGCCTGGGGCTCCACCAGGATGAAAGGCTCTCCCGTGCGGGCATGGCGGCCGGCCAGGATGGTTCCACAGACGCTCAGATGATGGCCCGCCGGAAGGCGGTGAGGGATGGCCTCCGCCAGGGCCTTCAGGATGAGATCGGTGGCGTGGTCCGAGGCTTCCCAGTAGGTGGATACTGGGGTAGGCCGCTGGGCCGTAAAGACAGTTCCCGGAGGGCAGATGATCTCAAGGGGGGCAAAGATCCCCTCATTGGCGGGGTAATCGGGCGGCAAAAGGGCCCGGTAAGCGGTGCGGCAAGCCGCCTCCAAACCCGCCCAGGTGGTATTCAAGGAGCTCTTGACGGCTGGGCTGGAACCGGTGAAATCCACGGTGAAACGTTTGGCGTCGATGGTCACCCGGACGCGGATCGGGATGGGGTCCCGGCCAAACCCGTCGTCGTCCATGAAATCTTCCGCCTGGAACACTCCTTTGGGCAGCTCCTCCAAGGCCCGCAAGGCCATGGCCCGACCCCGGCGTAAAATGTCCTCCATGGCAGCCTGCAAAGTTTCCTCGCCATACTGGGCCACCAGCTCTTCCAGGCGCGCCCCTGCCTGCCGCAAGGCCGCCCACTGGGCCTGAAAATCTCCCAGGGTCGCTTCGGGCGTGCGGACATTGGTGGCAATGATCTTCAGGAGTCCTTCTTGCAGCCTGCCTCCTTCCACCAGCTTCACGAAAGGCAGCTGCAGTCCCTCGGCAAAGATATCAGGCGTGTCATGGGCAAAGCTCCCGGCGCTGGCCCCGCCGACCTCGGGCCAGTGAGCCTTCACGGCCCCAAAGGCGAGGATGTGGCCGCCCACGAAGTAAGGCATCACCAGGCTCACGTCGGAAAGGTGGGTGCCCCCACCTACGTAAGGATCGTTGCCAGCGATGACATCCCCCGGTTGGAGATCCTTCCCGTAACGGAGGATCGTCTCTTTGACGGCGGAGGCCACTGTGCCCAGAAACCCTGTGACCCCGTTGCCCTGGGTGATGAGGTTGCCTTCCCCATCGGTCAAGCCTGTGGCGTAATCCAACACTTCGTAAATGATGGGGCTCTGGCTGGTGCGGGCCACCGACCAGAACATCTGCTCCCCCAATGCCTCCAGGGCCGCCTTCACCACTTCCCGGGTAAAAGGATCGATCTCCATGGACTACCTTCCCTCCCAAAGGTGGAGAATTCCCAGTGGATCCACCGCCAGCTTCTGGCCGGGCCAAAGGAGAGTGGACCCTGATGGCTCTTCGATGACGGCAGGGCCTGCCGTCTCCCAACCGGCCGGGAGATCTTCGCGCCAGTAAAGAGGCGTCGCCAGCGGCTCCTTGCCCTGCCAGAGCACCTCCCGAAATGCGCGGGGCTGGGGCCTCGCCTGCCCCCTTCTCCATGGGGTGAGGGGCAGGGGACTCAGGTCTGCCTGGGCCACCGCATGGAGGTGGACCCCTTCCACTTCCTGATCCAGGGCAAAGCCGTAGGTGCGCCGGTGGGCTTCATGAAAGAGGGTAAGGGTTGCCTGCAGATCCCCCAGGTTCACGGGCACCCTGACAGTATGTTCCTGACCCCGGTAGCGAAGGTCCCAGAAGCACCGGACTCTTTGGCCGTCATCCCCAAAACCCTGGGCCCTCAGCCAGGACCGGGCCAGATCCGTCAGGGTGCGGAAACGATCGCTCCAGCTTCCTTCATGGCCGGCCACGGGCTGCAGGAAGGTCTGGCTCCACGTCCGCTTCAGGGGGGCCGTTAACATCCCCCAAGCGGAAAAGACGCCGGGATGAAGAGGAATGAGGGCTTCTTTGAAGGGGATCACTTTGAGAAGGGCGCCGGCATGAAGCCCTCCTCCTCCGCCAAAGGCCATGAGATGAAAGAGGCGCGGATCCAGTCCGCGGCGCAGGGAGACCATCTCCAAAGCATGGGCCATGTGGGTCTGGGCCAGCCGGATGATCCCCTGGGCCACCGCCTTTGCCTCGAGGCCCTCGGGGGCTCCCAGAGCCGCCAGCGTCCCTTCCACCTGCGAAAGGCCTTGGAATAGCTGGCCCCCCAGAAAGGGACCGGGCGCCAGGTGCCCCGCGTAGAGCTGGGCATCGGTCACCGTGGGGTGGGTTCCGCCCCGCCCGTAGGCCACCGGCCCGGGATCGGCGCCGGCGCTTTCGGGACCCACCCTTACAGCCCCTGTGGCATCCCGGTAAGCCATCGACCCCCCTCCAGCCCCCACTTCCACGATATCGACGGTGGGAATGAGGATGGGGTAGCCCGGCTGCCGGCCCGTCTTCTCGATGGCATACTCATCGATCCACTGGGGTTCGCCCCCCAAGATGAGGGCAGCCTTGGCGGTGGTCCCCCCCACATCCAGGGTCACCGCCTGCTGGACGTGAAGCGCCTTGGCCAGGTAGGCCGCCCCCATGACGCCTCCCACAGGGCCAGATTCCACCAGGTGGATAGGCCGGTCCGCCGCCTCGGAAAGATCCATGATGCCGGCCGATGATTGGAAGAGATAGCGCTTCGGAGATACGTTCAGCTCATCCAAAAGGCCCGTTAATTCCCTGAGGTATACGTCCACCACCGGTTGGACATAAGCATTCAGGACAGCTGTGGAGGTACGCTCATATTCCCGCCACTGGCGAGTGAGAGCAGAACTCAAGGTGACTCGCAATTGGGGTGCAAGGCTTCGCAGGAGCTGGGCCGCCTCCTCCTCATGCTGCGGATTGGCGTAACTATTCAGGAAGGCGATGGCCACCGCTTCGATGCCCTCCCGATCCATGGCCCAAAGGGCGGCCTGCAGATCTTCCCGAGAGAGGGGAAGCACCTCTTCCCCCGCGGCCGAGATCCGCTCGGCCACCTCGAAGCGCCAGCGGCGCGGCACGAAGGGCCGGGGTTTCTGATAGAGGAGGTTATAGAGATCCGGACGCTGGGTACGGCCGATTTCCAGGACGTCGCGAAACCCCTTGGTGGTGATGAGGGCCGTCCGCGCTCCCTTGCGCTGCAGGAGGGCATTGATGACCACCGTCGACCCATGAACCCAAAGATCGACCGCTTTCGATCCCAGATGGTCCATGGCCGCCGCCACTCCTTCCGCCAGCCGCCAAGGCGTCGTCCCGGCTTTGGCCGCCACCACCTCCCCGGTTTCCCCATCCAAGGCCACCAGGTCGGTAAAGGTGCCGCCGATATCAATGGCTACCCTCATGGCTTCCATCCCTTCGCGGAAAATGGCAGTAGGCAAAGTGACCCTCTCCCATGTGCTGCCACGGGGGATTCACCTCGCGGCATAGGGCACTGGCCCTGGGGCATGAGGTGTGAAGGGGGCACGCCCCTGACGCCGAGGCATCCACCGGGCGCCACGAGGGAGAGAGATGGTCAGGTTTGGTGACACCGGGGGCCGATTCCAGAAGAAGGGCCGTGTAGGGGTGGGATGGCTCCCGGTAGAGGGATTCCGCCGGCCCCTTTTCCACCAGGTAACCCCGGTAAAGGACGGCTACGTCATGGGCGAGATAGCGGAGAACCGCCAGGTCATGGGATACCAGGAGATAGCTGAGGCCCAGGCGTTCCTGCAGATCCCGCAAGAGGTTCAGGATCTGGGCCTGGACCGACACGTCCAGGGCCGAGGTGGGCTCATCCAAGAGAAGAAGGCGGGGCCTAACCGCCAGGGCCCTGGCGATCAAAATGCGCTGGCGCTGCCCCCCGGAAAGCTCGTGGGGGAAGCGGGGAAGATGATGGGGTCCCAGGCCCACCAGCTCCAGGAGCTCTAAGATCCGTTCCTTCCTGTCCTCTCGGGAAAGATCCCGATGAT
The DNA here is from genome assembly GCA_029960865.1 of Bacillota bacterium. Taxonomy (GTDB): domain Bacteria; phylum Bacillota; class Sulfobacillia; order RBS10-35; family RBS10-35; genus RBS10-35. The sequence continues at coordinate 12,829 of JASBVX010000010.1, forward strand.
GGAGGAGAAGGGGTTCTTCCAGGGAGCGCTGGACCGTCCAGCGGGGATCCAGGGCCCCCTGGGCATCTTGCACCACCATCTGCACCAGGCGGGGAAGCTGGGGACCCCATTCCTGGGGGCTGCGGCCAAAGATGCGGATGGTACCCGCCGTGGGTGCCAAAAAGCCCAAAAGAAGCCGCAGGAGGGTCGTCTTCCCCGATCCCGACTCTCCTGCCAGGCCCAGGGTCTCCCCCTCTCTCGCGATGGAGAGGTCCACCTGCCGCAGCGCCCGGGTCGCCCGGCGCCCCTGGCGAAAAGTGTAGGAGAGCCCCTGCAGCTCCAGCACTGTCATTCCCACCCCTCCTTCTTCGGCAGATGGCAGGCCACCCAGTGGCCCGGTTCCTTCTCTTCGAGGGAAGGCCTCACCTGCCGGCAGATGTCCCGGGCCAGAGGGCATCGGGGGGCAAAAGGGCATCCAGGACCGGCTTCCCCAGGGGTCGGTGGCCGTCCGGAGATGCTCACCAGCTCCCGCTTCTCCAGGCTGGGAAGGGCCTGAAGAAGAAGGGACGTATAGGGATGCCAGGGCTCTTCGAGAAGCCTCGACGTGTCTGTCCACTCCATCACGCGGCCCCCATACATCACGGCCGTTTGGCGGGCAAAACCCTGCAGAAGGGCCAGGTTGTGGGTGATGAAAAGCACCGCCATCCCCCGCTCCCTTTGCAGACGCTGGAGCAAGGCGATGATCTGGACCTGCACCGTCACATCGAGGGCGGTGGTAGGTTCATCGGCCAAAAGAAGGCCCGGCCGACCCGCCAAGGCCCAGGCCAGCATGGCCCGCTGCTTTTGACCTCCCGAAAGCTCGTGGGGATAGCGCCCCTCCCCTACGAGATCCCCGAGGCCCACCTCCTCGAAGAGGCGGGCCGCCTCTTTTGACGCTTCCTTTGCTCTCAAGCCTTGGTGGAGGGCCACGGCCCTGCGCACCGGTTCTTCCACAGGGAAAAGGGGGTTCAGGGCGGCCCCGGCATCCTGAAAGACCACCCCCACCTTCTTCCCGCGGACGGCCAAAAGGTCCCGTTCCGGCAGAGCCGTCACATCGGTATCACCCAGGTAGATAGAGCCTCCCACCACTTGGATGGCGGGCGAAGCGAAAAGGCGGGGGATGGACATGGCCGTCAGGGTTTTGCCCGATCCTGTTTCCCCCACCAGGCCCAGCACCTCCCCTTCCTGCAGAACCAGCCTTTCCACATGGACCAGGTTTCGCCATCCCTGCGGGGTCTTCAGGGCTACCTGCAGGTCCTGGATCTCGAGAAGGCGGCTCATAGCACCTGCCTCCTCTGCTTGGGATCCAGGGCGTCGCGCAGCCCGTCGCCCAACAAGTTGAAACCCAGTAC
>JASBVX010000237.1 GCA_029960865.1 Bacillota bacterium
CCTTCACGGCTTTCAACCGCCCGATTTCCCCGAAGACGCCTTCCTCCGCCCGTTCCCGGATGGCGCAGGTGTTGAAGATGACCACATCGGCCTCCTCCGGTCGGGGCGCCGCTTCATAGCCCATCTCCTCCAGGAGACCGGCCATGATCTCGCTGTCCCTTTCGTTCATCTGGCAACCGTAGGTGTAGATGTAGTAACGGGGCTGCTCCACGGCATCCACCTCGCGCTTATTATACCTGGGCCTGGTTCAGGGAATGGACCCCCATCACTTGGAGATCCAGGGTTTCCCCTTCCATCCTCTCCACGAAAAGATCCACCACGCTGCCGTCGTCTCGGCGCACGGCAAACCGCATGGGGGCGATGAACCAGATGGAAAAAGGACGCCCCTCGGGATTCACCGTGTGATCTTCGAAATCGAGGAAGACCACCCGGTCATCGTAACGGTAGGAGCTCCCCCGGTAGATGAGGCCGGGCACCACTTCCTGATCCTTTTCCACCAAAGCCATCGGCTCCCTTCCTCGGCCATATCGTTTCTTATGGTATCGCGCGGCACGTACCGGTGCATCTTTCTTTTCGGAATCCTCCTCCTGGCGGCCCCTTGGGGGTGGGCCTCCCGGCAAGCCGCCTCCCCCATCCACCTCCAGGTGGAGTGGAGCTGGGAGGCGGAAAACCTAAAAGGCTTGCTTTTCCTGGAGCGTCGGCCCGGCATGCCCTTGCAGGCCCACCTTCTCCTGGAACGGGAGGCGGGCCTTCCCGCTCCCATGATGATCATGGTCAGCCTCCCCGGCGAACGGGTCCCCTGCATCTTCGAGGGGCGGTGGGAAGGCGCACCGCCCAAGGCGGCCTTTGCCCCCTGCTCCGGCCTTTGGAGCCGGGGGGAGAGGGAGCTCAAAACCCATGTGGGCGCCGCTTGGATCATGGTCCTCTGGTGGGAGCATGGGGAGATCCGCCGGGAACGGAGTCCCCTGCGCCTTCAATCCCAGTAAAGGGGACCTCCCGTCGCCAGATACCGCACCATTTCTTTTTGCAGAACTCTGGGGGCCACGAAAAAGGATGGCAGCTCTTCTTCCAGCACCAGGGTTTGCCTGGGTTCCTCCACGAAAAGGATGGCTTCTCCCCGGTCCAGATCCTCCCGGGCAGCCACCGCTTTGATCTCCTTCTGGCCTTCCTCCACCGCTTCTTCCGCCCAGAGGGCCCCCTTCTTCTCGATTTGCTCCAAGGTCAGCTCATCGGTTTCCGCCCGGTCGAAAATAGCCGCCAGGCGCGTCAGAGTGGTGGCCAAAAGGGTTCGCTCCTGCGGGGGAATATGGCCCAGGAGGCCGTGGGTGAACTGGTTGAGCTCGTGGATCACCAGGGTCACCATGTAGCCCTTTCGGGTCAGCTCCAGGCTGTAGGCCCGGGCATCCCCTTCCACCCCCTGGCGATTCACCAGGCCGGCCGCCTCCAGACGCCCCACCAGGCCCGTCATGTTGCCCTTGCTCTTGCCCAACTTTTGCGCCAGCTCCCCCTGGCGAATGCCGGGAGAATCCAAAAGGGCCTCCAGCACGGTGAACTGGGCATAGGAAAGTTCGAAGCGCTCCTGCAAAAAGCGTTCCACCAACCGCGACCAGGCGTCGGAGGCCTTCAAGAGGGCTCGGCTGAGCTCAAAGGCGCTGCTGCTCATGGCTCTTTCCTCCTTCGGAAAAGTCCCTTTCCCTGACGCCTTTCCTTCCGGGATCGGGAAGCGGCCAGTTCGTAGCGCAGGTGCTGCACCTCCTGCTGCAGGCGAATGAGGCTCAAAAGAAGCCGGTCCTGGTCGTGGCGGCGCCTCTCTTCCATCTTAAGGAGAAGGCTGCGCACCTCTGCCAGCTCCTGCCACAGCCTGAGGGCTTCCCCGTCACCGGGAGCCCGGGCGGCGGCCGTTTCCCCCTCCGCTTCCTCGCCGGGATCTCCTTGCGCCAAAATTTC
>JASBVX010000011.1 GCA_029960865.1 Bacillota bacterium
GTGCGCAGGCGCTCCGGCAAACTGTGGGCCGTCACCACCAGCGGCGTGGAGGAAGGGCGCGCCAGCTCCTGGATGCGGCGGACGAGGGCCCGGATGAAACCGGGCTCCAGATGCCAGCTTTCCACCGGGTAGAGTTTCAAGTGGGGGGCCACCTTGGCCCGGGAGGCAGAAACCTTTTCCATGTAGGTGGCGGAGCTGAGGCGGGAGGCCTGCGGCGCCAAGATCAGGGCGACCCCTTCTTCCACCCCGTCTCGGGCCATGGTGGCGAGGGCCTCTTCAATGCCGGGATGCCAATGTTTCATCCCGACATACACCTTCACCGGCTCGGAAAGGGCAGGGGGATGGTTCAGCTCCACTTCCAAGGCCTGGGCTTGGCGCCAGGTGATCTCCTTCAAGGGGGAGCGGCCGCCGATCCTTCGGTAGCGTTCTTGGAGCTCTGCCACGGCTCTTGCCGAGGGAGGCCTTCCTCCGCGGATGTCGGTGAAGTAAGCTTCGACGTCGGAGAGTTCATCGGGGGTTCCGTAAGCCATGAGAAGGACACCCAAAGGTGCGTTCACCCTTTGATCCCCATCCTTTCACACGGTCCAGCGGTGAACTTCTTCCACCACCCAGGAAAGGGCCTGGGGAGGCGTTTGCGGAAGCACGCCGTGACCGAGGTTGAAAATGTGTCTTTGGCCGCCGGTTTCCTCCAGTAGGGCGCGGACCCTGGCCTGGATGAGGGGCTTTTCCGCCAGCAGCAGGGCAGGGTCCAGGTTTCCCTGGAGGACTGTTTCTCCCAGGCGCCGGCGGGCGCGGCCCAGGGGCTCCCGCCAGTCGATTCCCAGGACGTCCCCGCCAGCGGCGGCCATCTCCTCCAGGAGGGAGGACGTGCCCACCCCGAAGTGGATCAAAGGGGCGCCGGCCGCAGCCACTGCCCCGGCGATCGCCCGGGAGTAGGGGGCGACGTAGAGGCGGTAGTCCTCCGGGGAGAGGGTCCCCACCCAGCTGTCGAAGAGCTGCACCAGGTGGGCTCCATGGGCGATCTGGGCCAGGAGGTGGCGGGCGATGCTCTCGGTGAGGAGGTCCATCAGGCGGCGGTAGAGGGCTTCCTCCCGGTACATGAGGGTTTTGAGGCGCAAAAAGGAGCGGGAAGGGCCCCCTTCCACCAGGTAGGAAGCCAAGGTGAAGGGCCCTCCGGCAAACCCGATGAGGGGGACCTCCAGCTCCTTAGCCAGAAGGGAGACGGTCTGAAGCACATAAGGGAGGTCTTCTTCCGGTTCCAGGGGACGAAGCTTTTCCAGATAAGCGGCGGTGCGCACCGGCGGATCGACCACGGGGCCCACCCCTTCCCGGATGTCCACGGAGATCCCCATGGGTGCCAAAGGCACCACGATGTCGGAAAAGAGGATCGCCCCATCCACCCCCAGCTCTTCGACGGGCCAGAGGGTCACCATGGCGGCCAGCTCCGGTTGGCGCACGATGTCCAGTAGGGTGTATTTTTGCCGCAATGCCCTGTAACGGGCTTGGTAGCGGCCCGCCTGGCGCATGAACCATACGGGAGGCCGATCCACCGTTTCCCCCCGGGCGGCCAGGAGAAGGCGAGGATTCTTCACCCCGTCCACATCCTTTCCAAAGGAACCATACCGGCACCGCGAAGGGAAGCCAAGGGCCGGAGGGGGAAAAGGCGTGGTACCATGAGGCCATGGCCGCAAAGGAGCTTTTGGTGGTAGGAGGAGGCCTGACGGGCCTTGCAGCCGCCTGGGAGGCTTCCCGCGTTCCGGGATTGAAGGTCACCTTGGTGGAAAAGGAGACGCGGTTGGGAGGGAAAGTGGCGACCGCCTCTTTCCCTGGCGGCTACCTAGAAAAAGGGCCTGACTCCTTTCTCTTGAGGGAACCGGGTTTTGTCCAATTCCTGAAGGACCTGGGCCTCTATTCCTCGCTGCAAGAGCCGGAAACGCTGGCGCCTCTCATCCGGTTTGGGGGAAGGTTCCACCGCCTCCCGGAAGGCCTGGCCGGCATCGCCCCTTGGCACCGGGGCTACTTACGGAGTTCCCTTCTCAGCCTCAAGGGAAAGGCCGCCGTCACCAGGGACCTTTTTTTGCCTCCCAGGGGGGACGCTCCCTGGGAAGATGAAAGCTTTTTCGACTTTGCCAGCCGCCACTTCGGCGAAGAGTGGGCCCAGCGGGTGGTGGCGCCCCTCTACGGCGGCATTTACGCGGGAGACGCCAAGGAGCTCAGCACCGCCGCCCTGCAGCCTTCCTGGGTGAAGGACGAACGGGAGGAAGGTTCCCTCATCCGGGCTGCCCAAAAGAGGCGCCAGGCGGGGAAGGCGGGGCCTCCCTTCCGCACCCTTCCCCGGGGCCTTCAGGACCTGGTGAAGGCCCTGGAGGAGGATCTCGTGCGCCGGGGGGTGGAACTGAGGAGGGGAGAGGAAGCCCGCTCCCTGGATGTTTTGGAGGGGAAGGTCCGCCTAACCACGGGAAAGGGCCTCCTTTTTGGGGATGGGGTCGTCCTTTCCCTGCCGGCACCCCAGGCAGGAAAGCTGCTGGAAACACGGGCCCCCCGGCTGGCCCGCCTCCTGATGGGTCAGGCATGGGTATCCAGCGGGGCGCTTCTTTTCCGGATCACGGAGACGGAAAAGCGAAATGCTCTGGCCGGTCACCCTCTTTTCCAGGGGAGCGGCTTTCTCGTCCCCCGGGGCGAGGGGAAGGTCATCACGGGCGCCACCGTCCTTTCCCGCAAGTGGCCGCAGCTGAGCCGCGGCGCTTTTCATCTTCGCCTCTTCGTGGGGCGGCGCCATGAAGAAGAGATCCTTTCCCTTCCCGACGACCTCCTTTGGGAGAGGGCTTGGCGGGAGCTCCAGCGCTTTGCAGGGCCCCTCCCCCTTCCGGATGAAGTTCTGGTCTCCAGGTTTCCGTTGGCTTTTCCCCAGTACCGGGTGGGTCACGGGCCATGGCTGGAAGAGGTACGGCGGGAAGAGGGGAAGTGGCCCTGGCTCTTCCTGGCGGGGACTTCTTACGAAGGGGTGGCCATCCCCGATGCGGTGCGGCAGGGAAGGGAAGCAGGCCAAAAGGTTGTCCGCTTCCTCAGCGGCCCCCCACAGCCTCCCAGTATTTCAAAAGCTCTGGATAGGTGATTTCCCCTTGATGGACGTAACGGATAATCCCTTGCCCGTCCACGATGAAGGTGGTGGGAATGCTCCGCGCCCAGTACAGGAGAGAGACATCGCCCTTCTCATCCACAAGGAAGGTGTAGGTGAAACCCCTTGCCTGAACAAAGTCCTGGACCTTCCGCGGATGCTCCTGAACGTCCACTCCCACCACCCGGGCGCCGGTTTCCTTCTGGAACGCTTCCAAGGCGGGCATTTCCCGCTGGCAAGGAGGACACCAGGTGGCCCAGAAGTTGATGACCAGCGGCTGACCTTTCCATTGATCCAGGCTTTCCTCTTGGCCTTGGAGGTTGGGGAGGGTGAAGTTGGCGGCAGGGAACCCCGGGAGAGGGAGGAACACATGGGCCTGGGCGCGGACGCCGGCACTGAGGAAAAGAAAGATCCCCACCAGGAGGAGGAGGGTCAGGCTGCCGGTGGCCGCCCGGGAGAGGGGCTTTTTCTGCCACAAAAAGAGGCCCAAAGTGACGATGAATCCGCCCAGGTCAGCCCACTGGGTCCAGGTGAGGCCGCCCCAGAAGGAAGCGCTGTAGGTGAAAAAACCCAGGATGAAACGGAGGGGAAAGAGGAGGAGGAAAAAGGTGAGGGCCACCTCTCCCGGGTGGCGGCGCTTTCCCAAAAGGTAGGCCGCCATAAAGGCCAAGGTCAGGTAGCCGGCGAAAAAGTAGAGCTGGATGGGATGGAGCCCGGCCGTTCCCAGAAGGGACATGCCGCTTCCCCCTTTGAGAATCATGGCCCAGGGCACATTGGTGGGGGTGCCCACCCCCGGAAGGGCCAAAGACCCCACGGCCAATCCCAAGCCAAGGGGGGCATGAGGCGGTCGAGGATATCAGGAGAGAGGCGCTTCCACAGGGCAACCCCAAAAGCTCCCAAAAGGCCCCCCACGAGGCTCAGGCTATAGCCGCCAAAGCGCAACCACGTCAGGGGGCGAAAGAGGGCCATGTCGGGCTGGACCACCTGTTCCAGGAGACGGGCCCCCAGGAGGGCAAAGAGAAAGATCCAAAAGGAGCTCTGGCCGAGGCGCCCTTTGTCTTCCGGGGAAGCATCCCGCAGGAAGAAGGGGAGGAGGAGGTAGGCGAGCAGAAAGCCCGCCAGGGCCATCAGGGGAAAGGTCTGCATCCCCAAGGAGCCGTAAAGGTTGACGAAATCCGGTAAAGGGAAGAGAGGAGGGAGAACCAGCACCATCAGAAGACCCACTGGAGCCAGCTGCTGAGGCGCGAGAGGGAATCGGTGAAGATCATGATCCCCAAGATCACCAGGAAGGCGCCGCTCACCTTCTGGATGAGGCCGAGGCTGGGAGTGACCTTTTTCCAGAGAGGCTGGAGGGTTTCGAAGAAGAGGGCCAGGAGGAGAAAGGGGATCCCGAGGCCTAGGCTGTAGAGAGCCAAAAGGAGCATCCCCTGCGCGATGTGGGCGGTGGACCCCGCCAGGAAGAGGATGCTCCCCAGGATGGGCGTGATGCAGGGGGTCCAGGCGAAGGAAAAGGCCATCCCGATGGGAAAGGCGGCCCAGGGGGATGCGGGGGGCCGGGTGGGGCCCAACGAAGGAGTGCTGGGAAAGAGGCTGGCGGGAATGAGGCCCAGGAGGTAAAGGCCGAAGGCGATGACCAGCAGTCCCCCGACCTGGCGCAAAGGGGTTTGGTACTGGAGAAGGATCTGACCCAGGGAGGCGGCGGTCGCCCCCAGAGCGGCAAACACAACGGTAAACCCCAGGACGAAGAGAAAGGCGGTTCCGAAGGTGCGCCCTCGCTTTTCCACCGGGGAGCGGGTGCCCGTCAAAAAGAAGAGATAGGCGGGGTAAAGCGGCCAGGTGCAGGGCGATACAAAAGAAAGGAAACCACCGGTCAACGCCAGCAGCCAGGACGTCACGACACAGCTCCTCTCCATGGCGGCTCTGCCCCCATGGTAGCATGGGCGGCAAGCTTTGCGGAAAATGGGTGCCCTTGCGCCCCAAGGCGCCCGCTGTATAGTGGCAGGGGAGGATGGCGATGAAGCGGGGCCTCGTGTGGGCGGCAGCGTTGCTCCTCCTTTTCTTGGTCCTGGCCCTGCTCTACGGCGAGGACTTGGCGGAAAAGGCGCAGGTGGGGAAGGCCGCTCCTCCCGTGACCCTTCCCAGTCTGGAGGGGGCAGTCCAGACCTACCCCCAGGGGGGTCGCTGGGTCCTCCTGAATTTTTTCGCCAGCTGGTGCGATCCCTGCCGGGAGGAGATTCCTCTCCTGCAATCCCTTCAGGATGAGTTTCCCCAGACTCTTTTGGTGGTGGGCATCGCTTGGCGGGATGGGCAAAAGGAGGTGGCCTCCTTTGTGGAGGAGCTGCAGGTCCGTTACCCCGTCCTCAGGGACGGGGAGGGCAAGGCAGGCCGCCAGTATGGCCTGACGGGCGTGCCGGAGAGCTGGCTCATCGATCCGGAGGGGGTGGCGGTGCTCCACATCCGGGGCCCCGTGACGTCCCAAACGGAAGAAGAGATCCGGCGGTTTTTGAAAGGAGACCAGCCCTGATCCGCTCGGGAATCCCCAAGGAAGTTTGGCTCTTGAGCCTGGCCATGGGGGTGCAGGTGGCGGGGGCCTCCTTCATCTGGCCCCTCAACGCCATCTACGTTCATGAGGTCTTGGGAAAGTCCCTTACCACAGCGGGGATCCTCCTCTTCTTCAATGCGGGGGCAGGAGCTCTGGGGAGCCTCGTGGGCGGCAGGGCCTTCGATCGCTGGGGCCACCGTCCCATCCTTTTGGGCGGTGCGTTTGTGGCCGTTCTCACGGCCCTGGCCATGGCCCTTTTCCCCAGCTTTCTCCTCTATGGGGTTCTGTTGACCTTTTTTGGCTTCGGGACGGGCCTAATCTACCCCGCCATGTACGCCCTGGCGGGGATCCTCTGGCCCGAAGGCGGCCGGCGGGCCTTTGCGGCGGTCTATGTGGCGGCCAATGCGGGCGTGGCAGCCGGCACCGCGGCGGCGGGCTTTGTGGCCAGCATCGGTTTCCAGTGGTCCTTCACCGCCAGCAGCCTTTTCTTTGCAGCATTCATGCTGATGGTGGCCTACAGTTTCCGGGGCGGGAGGTTTGGCCGGCGGGGCCAGGCGGATGTCCCGGCGGTGGGGGAAGGGATCGCATGGAACCGCTCCCTTTTCCTCTTGAGCCTGGGGTTCTTCCTGGCCTGGAGCGTCTACGTCCAGTGGCAGACCACCATCGCCACCTTCCTCCAGGCTTCGGGCTATTCCCTTTCCCAGTACAGCCTCCTTTGGACCCTCAACGGGGGGTTGATCCTCGTGGGCCAGCCCCTCTTGAACCATCTCTGGCGGGGGGATCATCTGCGACGCCAGATGCTTTTGGGCATCGGGCTGTACGGGGTGGTCTTCGCCCTTTTGGGCTTTTCCCTCTCCTACGGCGGGTATGTGTTCCTCATGGGCCTCATGACGGTGGGGGAGATCATGGTTTGGCCGGCCGTGCCCGCGGCCGCCCAGAGTTTGGCCCCGAAAGGTCAGGAAGGCGCCTATCAGGGAGCGGTGGGGAGCGCTGCCAGCCTGGGACGGATGGTGGGACCCCTTTTAGGCGGGTGGATTTACGACACCTTTCCCTGGAAGGTTCTTTCCTTCAGCATGGTCGGTTTACTGTTGGTGTCGCTATGGATATTCTCCCGGATAGAACTTAGGGAAAGAAGGGTCCCTCTATCCTCCTGAAGGGTCTGGTGGATTTTTCGATCCGAAACCGGGTGGCCCTGTTCCTCCTGGCCCTTTTGGTGCTGGGCATGGGCACCTACGAGTTTCTCACCTTGAAGCGGGAATCGATGCCCGACATCACCTTTCCCATCGTGGTGGTGACCACCCCTTACCCTGGCGCCGGCGCCGAGGATGTGGTGAGGGAAGTAACGGAGCCTTTGGAGAAGGCGACATCGGGGATCCCTGGCTTGAAGACGGTGACGTCCACTTCGGTGGCTAACTTTTCCGCCATCGTGCTGGAGTTCGAGATGTCCCGCCCCGCCAAGGAGGCGGCGGCGGACGTGAGGGAGAAGGTGGGGGAGGTGTCCCTGCCCGAGGGGGTGGGGACGCCCCGGGTGTCGGCCATCGGCTTTTCGGAGATGCCGGTCCTCCAGGTGAGCTTGTTGAGCCCGAAAGGCATGGAGGGAGAGGCTTTTCAAAAGCTGGTCCGGGAGCGGGTGGTCCCTTCCCTGGAGGGCCTTTCGGGGGTGGCCAAAGTGGAGGCCCAGGGGCTTTACGAAGAGAGCCTCCTGGTGCGCCTGGATCCTCAGAAGGCCAAGGAACACGGCTTGACCCCCGATCTGGTGGCCCAAATCCTTAGGGCCTCGGTGGTGCAGCTCCCGGCCGGGGAGGTGGCGCTGGGGGAGCAGAAGGCCAAGGTGCGGGTGGAAGGGGGCTTTCAAGATCTGGAGGCCCTTGCCCGCTTCCCCATCCCGGTGGTGCCCAGCCAGGAGACCATTTTGAGAGAAAGCTTGACCCCGGTGAAGGAGGGCTTCACCTCCATGGGGGACGCCCTCCAGACCCTGGGGAAGGAAAACGCCATTTTGAAAGCGCAGACCCAGATCCTCTTCGCCCGGGAGAAGCTTTTGCAGACGGTCCTGGAGCAGCGGATGCAGCTGGCCTCCCTGCGGGCCGACGATCCCCGCCGCCCTGACGCAGCTATCCAGGCCGAGATGAAAGAGGCCAGCAACCTGGAGGCCCAGCACGCACCGGCTCCCAGCCCTCGATGCCCGGAGCTGCCCCGCCTCCAGCCCCCAGACCCCAGGGGAGGCATCCTCTCCACCGTCCTTTGGGGGATGACCCCGGCAGGGAGACCACCGCTACCTCGGGAATCGCCCGGTGGAACGGGCGGCCGGCAGTGGCTCTGCGCATCAGCGGGGAACCCAAGTACGGTCCGGGGGAGGTGGCCCAGGCGGCCCTTGGGGAGCTGGAGAAGCTTTCGGAGGGCGGCAAAACCTTCGAGGTTGAGGTGGCCTATAACGCCCAGGCGGAAATCCAGTCGACCCTCTCGGTGATGATGCGGGAAGTGGGGCTGGGGGCGGTGGTGGCCATCATCGTCATCTTCCTTTTCCTGCAGAGCGTCCGGGCGACGGCAGTAGCGGCCATCTCCATCCCCACCTCCATCGCCCTGGCCCTTTTGATCCTCAGCCGCTACCACATTTCCCTCAACATCATGACCCTGGGGGCCATGGCGGTGGCCACGGGGCGGGTGGTGGACGATGCCATCGTAGTCACGGAGAACATCTTCCGGCGGGCCCGCCGCCAGGGGTACACTATGGATCTCATTCGCGATGCGGCCGCCCAGGTGGGTCGGGCCATCACCGCCTCCACCTTCACCACCGTGGCCGTATTCTTGCCCCTGGGTTTGGTGCGGGGGATCGTAGGGAAAGTCTTTGAACCGTTCGCCCTCACCGTCATGTGGTCTTTGATGGCCTCCCTCCTGGTGGCCCTGACGGTGGTGCCGGCCCTCACCTACCTTCTTTACCGGGGTCAGGAGGGGCCGGCCATCCGCTCCGGGGAGCGAGAGCAAAAGCTCCGGCAGGGGTACCAGAGGTTCTTGCGGGCCCTTTGGGATCGCCCCTTCCTAACGGGAGGCACCGCCCTTCTCCTCCTGGCCTTGGCAGGCTACATGGGTTCTCACCTGCCGGTGGCCTTCGTGCCGGCTGACGAAGAGCCCCGGATCGCCGTCATCGCCCGCTACCCCCAGTCCTTCGACCTGGCGGAAGTGGACGGGGAGGTCCAGAAAATCGATGATTTCCTCCTGCAGCAGGAGAGGGTGGTGTCGGTCCAGTCCGTGGCAGGAGGCAGCGGGAACAGGCGCTTCCAGTCGGGCCCGACCGACGAGCGCCAGGCCTCCTTCCTGGTGACGGTAGCCTCCCAAGAGCTGGCCCAGAGCCTTGCTGGCGCCTGGCGGGAAGAGCTGAACCGGTCCTTTGCTCCGGGACAGTTTGCCGTTACGGTGTACTCCAGCTGGACCCAGACCGATACGGTGGAGCTTTTGGTGCGGGGAGCCGGGGCGGCAGAAAGGGCGGAGGCCGCCCGGATGATCCGCCGGGGTTTGCAAGATGTGGCGGGCCTGGAGGACATCCGGGATACCCTGGAAGAGACGAGCCCCGTGGTGCAGGTGAAGGTGCGGGGGGAGGAGGCCAGCCGCTACGGCCTGACGGCGGGCCAGATCCTGAAGACGGTCCATGATGCCCTTCCCGGGGTGGAGATTTCCCCCTTCCCCCTCGCCGGCCGCACCTATACCCTGAAGGTTCAAGAGGGACACGACCTCACCCTCCAGACCCTTTCCTCCCTCGCCCTGCCGGGAAGGCCGGAGGTCCCCCTGGATCAGGTGGCCGATGTGAGGGAGGTGCAGGAACCCCTGGCCATCTATCGCCGGGATGGGGAGCCTTTCGCCATGGTCCAGGCCGATGTGGTGGCCCAGGATGTGGGGGCTGTTCTGAAGAAGGTGGATGAGAAGATCCGGGAGCTTTCCCTCCCGGCGGGCATCCAGGTGGATGACGTGGGCATCACCCTCACCATCGCCGAGGGCTTCGGCGACATGACCCGGGCCATCGGGGTGGCCATTCTGGTGGTCTACATCATCATGCTGATGTCCTTTGGCGATGCCCTCATACCGTTGGCCATCCTCATCAGTCTTCCCTTTGCGGCGGTGGGGGCCATGGTGGGCCTAGCCCTGACCCATCTGACCCTTTCCATCCCGGCCCTCATCGGGCTATTGATGCTGGTGGGGATTGTGGTCACCAATGCCATCGTTCTCATGGATCGCTTCCACCATCAGCACCTGGAGGGCCTTCCCGTCCGGGAGGCCCTTTTGGAGGCGTCAGCCACCCGCCTGCGCCCCATCCTCATGACGGCCCTGGCCACCATCGGGGCCCTCACCCCCCTGGGGCTGGGTCTGGGACAAAGTTCCCTCATCGGCCAGACGGTGGCGGTGGTGGTGATCGGAGGGCTGGTGACCTCCACCCTCCTGAGCTTGGTGCTAGTGCCCCTCACCTACGAGCTTCTCCACCGGCTCTTTGTGGGCCGCCGGGCATGAACCCGGTCAGCTGCCCCCCCGCTGCTGGTGGCGGGCGTACCAGGCGGCAGCCTCGCTGCGGCGGGCCACGTTGAGCTTGGAGAGGATATTGCTGACGTAGTGCTTCACCGTCTTCTCGCTCAAGAAGACGGTTTCCGCGATTTCCCGGTTGGTCTTTCCTTCGGCGATCAGCTCGAGAATCTTTTTCTCCTGGTCCGAGAGGGATTCCCAGCCGTCCCCCGCTTCCGACGAAGGGGAGCGGAGCCGCTCGAAGACCTTCTGGGTGAGGGAGGGGTCCAAAAGGGACCCGCCCTGGCTGACCGTGAGGATGGCCTGGGCGATTTCCTTACCCCGGGTCTGCTTCAGAAAATACCCGGCCGCCCCTGCGGTGATGGAAGCAAAGAGGGCCTCGTCGTCGGGGTAGGAGGTCAGCATGATCACCTGGGTCTGGGGGCGCTCCTGGCGGATCTCGCGGCAGGCATCGACGCCGCTCCCGTCGGGGAGCCTCACATCCATGACCACCACATCCGGATGGAGGCTAGCGGCCTTTTCCACGGCCTCCGCCACCGCGCCGGCTTCCCCGACCACCTGAATCTGGGGGGTCCGGTCCAGGATGGATTTCAGACCCAGCCGGACCACCTCATGGTCATCCACCAGGAGGACCCGGATCTTCTTAGCGTCCACGGGCGACTCACCTCGCTTCTCCTCGCCTATAGTGTAAAGCCTCTTCTTCTTCCTCCGCGGGAGGGGGAGGCGGCGGCAAAAGGGCCGTGATGGTGGTGCCGCCCCCCGGACGGCTCTCGATCTCCAGGCGGCCCCCCAGGGATTCGGCCCGGTACCGCATGTTGCTCAGACCTTGGCCGCGGCCGTCGTCCAGGAGCCAGGCTTTCACCTTTTCCCGGGTGACGGGGAATCCGCGGCCGTTGTCCCAGACGGAGAGGCGCAGTCCCTGGGGGGTTTCTTCAAAGGTCAGCTTCAGGTGGGTGGCGCCGCTGTGGCGGGCCACGTTGGAAAGGGCTTCATGGGCGATATGCCAGAGTTCCCACTGCCAGTGGCGGGGGATTTCGGGGAGATTTTCCGAGACGAAGAATTCCTTGGTGGTTTGGGCGGGAAGGCCGGCCGACGCGAGGAGCTGGTAGAGGAGGGAGGGAAACGCCTTTTGCCCCATGGGGCGGTGGCGCAGATCCAGGATGTAGTGGCGAATGTCGGCAGCGATATCCCCCAGCTGGTCGATGGAGGCTTCGATGAGGTCCTGGGCTTCTTGCGGGTTTTCCTCGATGAGATCGGTGGCCCGCTCCAAGGTGAGGCCCACTCCGTAGATCTTTTGGGTGACCCCGTCATGGAGATCCATGGCGATCCGCTCCCGCTCTTCCGCTACCCGCTCCGTTTCCAAAGCCTGGCGGAGCTGGTCTTCGGCCCGCTCAATGGCGGACCAGATGACCTGGGTGAAAACCACGATACCCAAAAGGACACTGATCACGGTGAAGAGGTGGGAGACTTCCCGGGAAAAGTGAGGTTCCAAAAAGAAGTACTGGATGGCCTCCAGGGCAAGGAGAAACACGATGGGGGATACCAGGGCCAGAGTCCGCAGACGCCTCACAGGAGATCTCCTTCCAGTGGTTATTGTATCTCTCCTTCGCTCCCCCCGTTGCGCTATAGTGGAGACGGCAAGGAGGCACGACCATGGACTTTCCTTTGAGACAGCTGACGACCCGTGCAGGAACGGTCGGGTATTACCGGCTTGAGGATCTGGAAAAACAAGGTTTGGGTTCTTTTGAGAAGCTGCCCTACTCCATCCGTATTTTGCTGGAGAACATGATGCGCCATTTGGGCGGGGTGGCCGGCGAGGAGCATGTCCGGGTGGTGCTGAACTGGGGCGGAGGGGGTGCACCCCAGAAGGAGATTCCCTTTATGCCCGCCCGGGTGATCCTCCAGGATTTCACGGGGGTGCCCTGCGTGGTGGATCTGGCGGCCATGCGGGATGCCATGGCGGAGCAGGGGGGGGATCCCCGGCGGATCAATCCTGTGGTGCCGGTGGATCTGGTCATCGACCATTCGGTGCAGGTGGATATGTTCGGATCGGAATATGCTTTTTTCTACAACGTAAGGAAAGAATTTGAGCGCAATTACGAACGTTATAGCCTTTTGCGCTGGGCGCAGAAGGCTTTCGAGAATTTCCGCGTGGTCCCTCCCGGAACCGGTATCGTCCATCAGGTGAACCTGGAATACCTGGCCAAAGTGGTGCAGACGAAAGAAACGCCCCACGGTCCCGTGGCTTTCCCCGATAGCCTTGTGGGCACCGATTCCCATACGACCATGATCAACGGGATCGGGGTCTTCGGCTGGGGTGTGGGGGGCATCGAGGCGGAGGCGGTGATGCTGGGAGAGCCCTACAGCATGCTCCTGCCCGAGGTGGTGGGCTTCCGGTTGCTGGGGGAGCTGCGGGAAGGGGTGACGGCCACCGATTTGGTCCTGACGGTCACCGAGATGCTCCGCAAGAAGGGGGTCGTGGGGAAGTTCGTGGAGTTTTTCGGCCCCGGCCTTTCCCAGCTGACGGTGGCGGATCGGGCCACCATCGGCAACATGTCGCCGGAATACGGGGCCACCATGGGGTTCTTCCCTGTGGATGCCAATACCCTGGATTACCTTCGGAGTACCGGCAGGGATGAAGGCCTGGTGGACCTGGTGGAACGCTACACCAAGGAGCAGGGCCTCTTTCGCTCCGACGACTCCCCGGAGCCCAGCTACACCGATGTGGTGGAGCTGGATCTTTCCACGGTGGAAACCAGCATGGCAGGGCCGAGGCGCCCCCAGGACCGCTGGACCCTGGCCAAGGTCCCCGATTCCTTCCGGCAGAGCTTTGGTAAGGAGCCCAAGGAGCCCCCGGTCCTGCCTCCCAACGGCCAGCGGTGGGAGAACGAAGGGGGCCACACGGTGGCGGTGGCCACCCGTCCCGAGCTGGAGGACGGCCATGTGGTGATCGCCGCCATCACCAGCTGCACCAATACCTCCAACCCCACGGTGATGGTGGCAGCGGGACTTCTGGCCAAAAAGGCGGCGGCCAAGGGGCTGCAGGTCCCCCCTTACGTGAAGACCAGCCTGGCCCCGGGATCGCGGGTCGTCACCGATTACCTGCGGGAAGCGGGCCTGCTGGAGGAGCTGGAAAAGCTGGGCTTCTACGTGGTGGGCTACGGCTGCACCACCTGCATCGGCAACAGCGGCACCTTGATCGAGGAAGTGGCCCAGGAGGTGGAGGCCCGGGACCTGGCGGTGGCGGCGGTCCTTTCAGGGAACCGGAACTTTGAAGGCCGGATCAATCCCCTGGTGAAGGCCAATTACCTGGCCTCACCGCCGCTGGTGATCGCCTACGCCCTGGCGGGAACGATTACGGCGGACCTCACGAAGGACCCCTTGGGCCACGACCGGGAGGGAAACCCTGTTTACCTGAGGGATATCTGGCCGACCCAGGAAGAGATCCATCAGGTGATCACATCCCACATCCGTGCGGCGATGTTCAAGGAACAATACAGCCACGTTTTCGACGGGGACGAACACTGGCAGTCCCTGCCGGTGCCGGAGGGGGAGCTTTATCGGTGGGATGAGGCTTCCACCTACATCCGGCGGCCTCCCTACTTCGATGGGATGCCCAGGGAGCCCAGGCCTTTGGAGGATATCATCGACGCTCGGGTTCTGGCTCTTTTGGGGGATTCCATCACCACCGACCATATCTCCCCGGCGGGTGCCATCCCCAAGAATTATCCGGCGGGGAAGTACCTTTTGGACCGGGGCGTGGATGTGCTGGATTTCAACACCTACGGATCCCGGCGGGGAAACCATGAGGTGATGGTCCGGGGAACCTTCGGCAATATCCGCCTG
>JASBVX010000238.1 GCA_029960865.1 Bacillota bacterium
AAGGCCGCCATCTTTTCGACGGTGGGGGCTTCTTCCAGCTTCACCGCCGCCACCGAAGGAATAGCCGCCGCCATCCTGGCCAATAGAGAAGGGGTGAGGATGATGCCGGTGGATACGGGGTAATCATGGATGATCAAGGGGAGATCGGTGGCTTCCCCCACGTCCTCATAGTAGGCCAGGAGCACCTCATCCTTTTGCACGGGGGGAGGTCCCACCAAAAGGGCGGTCGCCCCCAGGGATTCCGCCTCCCGGGCCATCTCTGCCGCCACCCGGTTGGCAGGAGCGGAAAGGCCCACCACCAGCTCTTTTCCTTGGGGAAGGGCCCGGCGGAAGGCTGCGATGGCGTCGCGGCGCTCCTGGGCCGTCAACTTCCCTCCTTCCCCCATGACGCCGAGGATGGCCAGCCCCTGCTCCCCGTGGGAGGTGGCATAGGCGGTGAGGGAAACGATGCTCTCCCGGTCCAGGGAACCATCCTCCAAGAAAGGGGTCGGGACGATGGGGTAGATACCCGGTGGTATCTTCATCCAGTTCAGGGCTCCTCTCGGAAAGGGTCTCTGGTCACCTATGGTAGAATGAAAAGCAAAGGGGGTTCCAGATTGACGGAACGGATTCTTGACGATGAAACACGGCAAAAAGTACTGGAAATCCTGGGGGATATGGAAGCTCCGGTGGAAATGGTTTTAGTGGATGAACCCTTTGACTTGGGGGACAGCGCCGGCGGGATGCTGCGCTTGCGCCAAGATTTGGCTCAGCTCCTGGATGAGATGGTGGAGATCACCGACAAGCTTTACGTGCGCCGCCTCACTCCGGAAGAAGCCCGGGAAGAAGGGCTGGATGCGGACTACACGCCGGCCCTTTACCTCCGTCGCCAGGGGGATGACGCCAAGAACGTCGTCTTCTTGGGGGCTCCTTCGGGGTTCGAGTTCGGCACCCTGGTGGAAGACATTGTCGATATCTCCAGGGGTACCACCAACCTCAGCGAGGAGACGCGGGAGTTTCTCTCCCAGCTTCAAGAAGAGCTCCTGGTGCAGGTCTTCGTGACCCCCACCTGCCCCTATTGCCCCAGGATGGTGCGTTTGGCCCATCAGATGGCCATGGAGAGCGACCGGGTGAAGGCCCAGATGGTGGATGCCACCCAGTTCCCCGAGCTGGCTAGCCTCTATCGGGTGCAGGCGGTGCCCCGCACGGTGGTGAACCGGTCTCTGGCCATCGAGGGGGCTGTGCCGGAGCCCCTTTTCGTGAATCGGGTCAAGTCGTCGGTTCTCTAAAGGAGAACGGAGAAGGAAGAGCGGAAGAAAAAGAGAAAAGGATCAGCCGCCCGCTTTCTCTCTAGGAGCGGGCGGCTGTCTTTTCTGCCATCACCCATTCCAGGAAATCGTCCAAGTGGGGAAAACAAAGGTCGGGCGACGCTTCGTGGGCCAGATCGTAGGGGTCGATGAAGACCGTCTTCATCCCCAGGATGCGAGCGGGCAGGATGTCGTTGAGGGGATTGTCGCCGATGCTGACCGCATCCTTGGGATCCAGGCGGAAATGCTGCAGGAGGGACTGCAGGTGGGCTCGGGTCAAGAGGGGCTTTCCTGCGGCGAAGATGCACTTATCGAAGGTGGAGGCGATCCCCAGCTTTTGCAGCAGAATTTCCGAATCGGGCTGGGGGCTGTTGGTCATGAGGGCCAGGTGACCTCCCGCCTGCCGGTAGGACCGAAGGAAGGTCACTAGCTTCTCATTCCGGGTCAGCTCATAGTCGGGGCCGGCCTGAAAAGCCCGGGTGGCGAGGAACGCCTGCCCGATGTCCGTCTCGGTGGCTCCATAATGGCGCCCGATGACCAGGGGCACCCACCAGTCATCTCCGACGAAGATGTGGCGCCCTTCTCCGGGGCGAA
Source organism: Bacillota bacterium (assembly GCA_029960865.1). Classification (GTDB taxonomy): domain Bacteria; phylum Bacillota; class Sulfobacillia; order RBS10-35; family RBS10-35; genus RBS10-35. Next base: position 1,881 of record JASBVX010000238.1, read on the forward strand.
ATTGCTCGGGTGCCTTGACCT
>JASBVX010000239.1 GCA_029960865.1 Bacillota bacterium
CCTACATCGCCATGTGCTCCAAGGGCCTGGGGGCCGATCTGGCCCTGGCCTGGCCGACGGCGGAAATCGCCGTCATGGGGGCCGATGGAGCCGCCAACATCATCTTTCGCCAGGCCATCGCCGCCGCCCCCGACCCTCAGAAGGAACGGGAACGCCTCATTTCCGAATACCGGGAAAAGCTTTACAATCCCTACGTGGCTGCAGGCCGGGGCTACATCGACGCCGTCATCGATCCGGCCGAGACGCGGCGCTGGCTGGTGGAGGGCCTGGCGGCCTTGCGGGATAAGACCGAGGACAGGCCGCCGAAAAAGCACGGGAATATTCCCCTTTGAAAGGGCGGTGGCCCATGGAAGAGGAGAAGTCCGCGGAAATGGTGGCTGCCATGGCGGCGGTCCTGGTGGCAAAGGACGGGCCTTGGGCGGGGGAAGCGCGGGAGGCGAGGGAACCTTCGGCGGCGCAGGCCCTCTCCTTCTGGCCCTGGCAGGGCCGGGTCTCCCTCATGGAGGGGCGCCGGCAGATGCTTCGCTTGAGGAGGCGGTGAATTGGCAAGGAAATTTCGCATTACGGTCGATGGGCGGACCTTCGATGTGACGGTGGAAGAAGTGGGAGGCGCCGGGGAAGCGCCTCTCCCCGCCCCGGCGATCCCCTCCCTTCCTCCCGCACCTTACCGGTCGGAAGGAGCCGCCGGGAAAGGTGCGGCTCCTTCCGAGAAGCGTTCTCCGGAAGGAGCCACGGGGGGAGGCGGGGAAGAGGTGGTGCGGGCGCCTCTTCCGGGCTTGGTGCTGGAGATCAAGGTGCAGGTGGGGCAACAGGTGCGGGCGGGGGATGTGCTGTGCCTTCTGGAAGCCATGAAGATGGAGAACGAGGTGCCTTCCCCCGTGGATGGGGAAGTGAAGGCGATTCATCAAAAGAAGGGGCAGGCCGTCATGGGGGGCGATCCCCTGGTGACGGTGGTGCCGGCCTAAAGGAAGAGCGGGAGGCGCTGCGGCAGGCCATGCTCTCCCGCCGGCGAGCCCTTTCGCCGGCGGAGCGGGACGCGAAAAGCTTGCTTTTGGCCCGGCACTTTTTAGGATCGTCCCTCTATGGCCAGCTTAGCCAACGGAGAAAAGCCCTGATGGGTTACCTGGCCCTGGGAGATGAAGCCGATGTGGGGCCTATCCTGGCGAGAGCCGCCGCCGACGGGTTGAAGGTGGCGGTGCCCAGGATCGATGGCGGGCCGGGAAAGATGGTGGCCCGGGAGCTTTGGCCCGGGCCAACAGGCTGGCTGGTGGAGAAAGGACCCTTTGGGGTCCTGCAGCCGCCCCTGGAGGCCCCGGAAGTCCCTCTGGGAGAGATCGGTCTCATCCTGGTGCCGGCGGTGGCGGTAGACGAAGGAGGATACCGCCTGGGCTACGGGAAAGGATACTACGACCGCTTTCTCTCCCGGGAAGGAAGGCCTTTTTCCCTGGCGGTCGCCTTCCGCTTGCAGGTGCTCCCCTCCCTGCCCCGGGCTCCCTGGGACATTCCTTGCCACGGGATCCTCACGGAAGAGGGGCTAAGGATCCTCCCCATCCCTGGTTGAAGGCTGCCTGGACCACATGGGCAAGGCCTTCGATGAAAAGGGGATCGTCGTTTAAGGATGCGGTGCGGTAAAGGGTGAGCCCCAGGTGGAGAGCCTTTTCCCGGGCCTCCACATCCAGGTCGTAGAGGACCTCCAGATGGTCCGCCACAAAGCCAGCGGGGCAGACGATCGCTTCCTGCGCTCCCTCTTCGCGAAGGTCTTCCAGGACCTTGAGAACATCGGGTCCCAGCCACGGCTCCCCCGTGGAGCTTTCGCTCTGGTACGCCACCCGTACGTCCAGGAGACCGGTCTGGCGGGCCAGAACCCGGGCCATTTCCTCCAATTGCCGGGGGTAAGGGT
>JASBVX010000240.1 GCA_029960865.1 Bacillota bacterium
CGAGGGCCCAGGCCAGCCAGGCGGGAAACCCCTTCAGGTGGATCTTCCCGATGCGCGCCACCCCCCTCCCCCTCCCGATGGAGAGAAGCACTCCGGGATCTTTGTAGCGAAAGGGAAGAGGCGGTTTCCCTTGGAGCACCCGGGCGATGTTTTCCGCAGCCTGGCGGCCTTCCTGGATGGCAACCGGGGCCACCTGGGGAAGGGGCCGCCCTGCCCCATCTTCCACGTAGCTGAGATCTCCCACCACATAAACGTCCGGGTGGTCGGGGAGCTGCAGGAACTCATTGACGGGAACCCGGGCTCCCCGGGAGAGAGGAAGGCCCAGCCTTTCCCCGAGGGAGGACCCCTTCACGCCCGCCGTCCAGATGAGGGTGTGGGTGGGGATGGCCTCCCCTTCGTTCAGGAGGACCCGCCCCTTCTCGGCGCCGGCGATGGGGGTGCCGGTGCGGACTTCCACCCCTAGCTTCTCCAGCGTTCCTTGGGCGTAAGAGGCCTGGCTTTCAGGAAGTCCCAAAAGAATCCGCTCGGTCGCCTCTACCAAGAGAACCCGGGCCTTCTCCATAACAGAGGGGGGATAGTCTTTCCGCAGCACATCCCGGATCCATTCGGCCAAGGTGGCCGCCAGCTCCACCCCGGTGGGACCTCCTCCGGCGATGACGAAGGTCAAGAGGCCCTCCTCTCCTTCGGAAAGCCGGGACGCTCTCTCAAACAGGGTGAGGATGTGGTTGCGGAGGGTTAAGGCCTGGGCCAGGCTCTTGACGGGAAACGAGTGCTCTTTCACGCCGGGAAGGCCAAAGAAGCTGGTTTCGCTCCCCAGCCCCAGGATCAGGTAGTCGTAAGGAACTTCCCCTTGTGCAGTGAGGAGCTTTTTCCCCTGGAGATCCACCCCTTCGATGTCCGCCATGAGGAAATCCGCATGAGGGTGCCGCCGCAAAAAGGTGCGGATGGGGTAAGCGATTTCCACCGGCTCCAGTTCCGCCGCCGCCACCTGATAGAAGAGGGGCACGAAAGCGTGGTAGTTGTGGCGATCCACCAGCAAAAGATCCACCGGCTTTTTGGCCAACCGATGGAAGGCGAAAAGGCCGCCGAATCCCATGCCGGCGATGACGACTCGGGGACGGCTCACCCTTCTTTCACCCCCTGGCGTCCTGCGAGATAGAGGCTCACGAGCAATAAAGCCATGCCGATCCCCTGGGAGATATCGGGGCGCTCCTTCAAGAGGAGTATACCGAGAAGGGAAGCCACCAGGGGTTCCGCCAGGGTCAGGGTGATGGCGGTGCTGAGGGAGAGCCTCTGCAGGCCAAAGGCGAAAAAGAGATAGGCGAGAGCTGTCGCCAAGAAGCCCAGGTGCAAAAGGACGATGAATCCCCGGGGCTGCAGGATCCAAGAACTGGGCTGGCTCAAGGTGAAGGGGAGGAGGAGGAGGCCTCCGCTCCCGAAAAGGAGGGCCATAACAAAAGCGGAGGCGTGGGTCTGGAGGAGCTCCTGGCTGAAAAGGGAGTAGAAGGCATAGGAGAGGCCCGCCAAAAGGGCCAGGAGCAATCCGAAGAGGGAGGTATCCCTAGAGAAGCCTCCCAGAAAGAGAAGGCCGCTGATGCCCAAAAGAACCGCCCCATACCAGAGGCTTCCGGGGCGCTCTCCCCGAAAAAGGTAAGCCAAGGCTCCTGCCCAAAGAGGTGCACTACCGATGGCGGTGACGGTACCCAGGGCCACCCCTGCCTGCCGTACCCCCGAAAAGAAGAACACCTGGTAGAGGGCCACGGTAAGCGCTCCCAGAAGAAAAGGAACCATGTCTTTTCGCCGTAGAGAGCTCCTCTCGCCGCGCCACCAGACCCAGATCCAGAGGGCTCCCCCGCCCACAAGGAGCCGCCACCCGCCAAGGCTCAAGGAGGAGGTCCC
>JASBVX010000241.1 GCA_029960865.1 Bacillota bacterium
CGCTATACCCAAAAAGCCTGGCGCTCCCCCTCTCCCCAATACCCCGCCTCTTACAGGGCTTTTCTGGAAGGCCTCTTGTCCGAGGAAAAGCCCCTGGTTTGGCTGCCGGGAGGCCTCAGCACCATGGCCCTGGCGGTGGAGTGGCAGGAAGGCATCCCCGGCCTTTTCACCGCCGTTCCCGGAAACGATGCCTTCCGGCTGGCTTCCGACAAGGAGGAGCTGAGCCGCGTGGCTCTATCTCTGGACATCCCCCTTCCTCGCTCCTTCTCGCCCCCGGAGGATGGGGATCTTCCTGCCTGGAGCGCCGCCCTTCCTTACCCTCTGGTGGTGAAGTTCCGCCACGGAGAAGCTCTGGGCCTTTCCGCCCCCCAGCGCTACCGCATCGTGAGATCGCCCGACGAGCTGGTTATGGCCTACCGCCAGATGAACCAGCTGCAGGAAAGGCCCCTGGTGCAGGAGTACCTTTCCGGCCCAGGTTTCGGCCATTCGGCCCTTCTCGACGGCAGGGGCCGCGTCCTGGCCTCCGTCAGCCACCGGAGGATTCGCCAGTATCCCTGGCAGGGTGGGCCCAGCACCCTGGCCATCACCATCGAGGATTCCCTCCTGGAATCCCTGAGTGTAAAGCTCCTGCGGGCCCTGAGGTGGAAGGGATTGGCCATGGTGGAGTGGAAGGCCGATGAGAAAGGGAGGCTCCGCCTTCTGGAGATCAACCCCCGCCCCTGGGGGACGATGGCCCTGGCCCAGGTGGCGGGGGTCCCCATGGTGGAGCGCTGGTACCGCCTGGCCCTTGCCGAAACGGAGGGAATGGAGGAGATCAAGGCGCCGTCAGGTTTCCGGCTGCGGTTTCTCTTTCACGATTTCCTCTCGGTGCGCCAGGGCGTCCGATCGGGAGAGGCGTCCTTTCGCCTCTACTGGCAGTTTTTGCGGGAAGTGATGGCCCGGGATGCGGTGGAAGGGGTTTGGTGCCGCCAGGACCGGCGACCATTCTGGTCTTATGTGCGGCGCTCCCTGGCCAGGGGGAAAATGCCTTGATCCGTCTGGATCTCCATATCCATTCCCGCCATTCTTTCGATGGGTCCATGAGGGTGGAAACCATCCTCCGCCTGGCCCTCAGAAGGGGCCTTCAAGGGGTGGCCATCACCGACCACAACACCACCGCCGGCTCCATGGAGGCCCTAAGGATACTGGAGGCCTTGAACCCCCCCCTGATCCTGATCCCTGGCGCCGAATACACCACCGATGAAGGCCACATCCTAGGCCTTTTTCTAAAGGAACCTTTGCCTTTGGAGAAAAGGGTTTCTCCCACGGGAAGGCTCCCCTGGCGTCAGGTGGTGAAGGAGATCCGGGAAGCAGGGGGCATCAGCATTTTGGCCCATCCCTTCCAGCGGCGAAGGGATCTTCCGCCCGACCTCCTGGCGGCCGTCGACGGCGTGGAAATCTTCAACGCCCGCCTGGCCTATGCCAGAAATCCCTTTGCCCTGGAAGACGCCTGGGAGGCGGCGCGGCAAAAAGGTGGTGTGTGGACAGGGGGGAGCGATGCCCATGGACCGGCAGAGGTGGGCCGGGGTTGGGTGGAGCTGCCGGTGGCCCCTTCGGCCGGCCTGGAGGAAATCCAAGATGCCCTGAAAGGACCTCTGCGGGTCGGGGGCCGGGGTTCACCCCCCTTCGTGGAAAGCGCTAGCCAAGCCCGCCGCCTCTGGCGGATGAAAGAAGGCCATCGCCTTCCCCGTTTTCTTTTGAAAGGGGTCTGGAATGTGACCCGGAGCTGCCTTTACCCCCGGGTCTGGGGGAGAGCTTGGGAGAAAGAGAGGAGGAGCCCATGAGCCTTTTGGATCCCCTGCGCCCCCTGGGGCGCAGGCTGAAAGCCCTGCGGCAAAAGAGAGGGTC